>JAYUBX010000332.1:0-10604 GCA_043740665.1 Candidatus Neomicrothrix sp. | reverse complement strand
TTCGGCCGAATCGTCGAGACTTCACCGTCCCAGACCGCCGGCTCGGTGACCGCCCCGAGGTGGGCCTCGGATGGCGAGGTGGGTCATGGCCGAGATCATGTCGAGACGTCCAACGACGAATCGAACTCTGACGGAGTCGACTCGACGTCGAACTCGGACCCTGACGACTGCCTCAGACCGCCGGATACGAGACGGCGCAAGAAGGGTGTGGAGCGACTATCGGTGGGTCCTGATGTTCACGCCTGGGAGACCCTTGAAGGCGGATTCGTCGGCGCTGACCACGAGCAGGTCGAAGGCTTTGGCGGTGGCCGCGATGATGAGGTCGTGCGCGCCGCGAGGTTTGCCCTGCGCGCGCACCTCGACCAGGAGTCGCGCGTGGGCCTCGGCAACGTCGAGGTCGTAGTCGAGAACGGGGATGGTGGCGATGACGTCGTCGACGTACTCGGCCCGCGCGGTCTGATGCCGGCGGTCGGCGAGGAGGGCACCGACTCGAAGTTCGGCCACGGTGACCGCCGCGATGGACACGTCGTCGTCGTCATCGATGATGGCGTCGAGATCACCTCCGGATCGTTCGGTGTCGATGAGGAACGTGGTGTCGAGCAGTAAGCGGCTCACCCGCGGTCGTCGATCGCGAGCAGGTCTCGCACCTCGTGGAGATCGCCAGCCCAGCTCCGGTCGGGCCGGTGGCGTCGGAGCAACGCCTTGGCTTCGGACCCTCGGCCGCCGTTCATGGGTTCGAGGTGCGCAATCGCTTTGCCTCGCCGGATGATCGTGAAGTGCTCGCCGCGGTGCTCGATGGCGTCGAGCAGGTCGGCGAAGTTACGGGCTGCGTCAGTAGCGGTCACTTCAGACATGCGATCAGATTATCAGATTGCTGCACCCGTGGCACCCGAAATCCTCATGCCTGCACCCGCACCGGATCACCCACATAGCAGAGGGTGCGGGGCACCGGGCGAGGCGTCTGCGCCTACCAGCAACACGCACACCGTCAACCGTGACGACCTGGCGTAGATCCAGGTCGGTATCCGACCTGGATCTACGCATCCTGTCGGGGGGAGCGGTGCTACAAGTCGTATCGATACACATTGGTCTCGCGTTCGGTGAATCCGAGGCGCTGGTAGAGACGGTTGGCGGCTTGGCGCGAGGGGCGCGACGTCAGGTCGACGGTGCGGGCACCATCGGCACGGGCCCGGTCGAGGGCGAACCGGTTCAGTGCTTCGCCGACACCCCGACCACGGGCCGACTCGTCGACGACGACGTCCTCGATCCAGGCCCGCACGCCGGTCGGAATCCGGAAGATCACCAAGGTCAGGCTGCCGACGATCTCGCCATTGCGATCGGGATCACGCGCCACCAACACGATCGACGCCTCGGACCCGGCCATCGCTTCGAGCGCGTCGCGGCTCGGAGCGGGATTCGATCTGGACAGCTGGGGCACCAACCGGTCGAAGGCATCGACGACCGCATCCGTGACCTCGGTGACCTCGGCAACCTCGATCGGGCTCGACATGCCGACAAGGTAGACCGCAGCAACCAACCACGAGATGCGCCGATAGCGTGCGCTGGCCGGGAAGGCCAGGGGGCATCGGCGAGGGGGACCCACCATGACCGACACCACCGCGCCGGCAACCGGCGACGAGACCATCCGTACGGTGAGCCGACGGCTGCGCGACCTGGTCGAGCCGATCGCCGCCAACGTCTACTTCGCGCCCGAGGCTCAGGAGCGCTATCGCGCCCTGGGGCTGTCGTACGGGCCGGGCTACTTCTGCAGCCGCGCCGCGTGCATGGGCCAGGTGCCGGGTGAGGTCGCGGTGGCCGCCTTCGGCGTGTTCAGTCCCGCCATCGTGCTGCCCAGCGTCGCCAAGGGTTGGACCTACACCGATGCGCCGACCGTGCTCGAAGCCCGCCAGGCCGGCGCCGTCGCGTCGCTGCAAGGGCTGCTCGGCGATGGCTCAGCCGAACCGATCGACGGCCTCGAGCGCGCCACCGATCTGTTGCGTCAGGCCGGCGACACCGCCACCGGCGAGGGCCGCCCGCTGTATTCGGGACTGCGTTCGCTGGGTTGGCCGGGCGACCCGTGGGGCGATTTCTGGCGGGCCGCCGACCTGGTGCGCGAGCACCGCGGCGACAGCCACACCAACGCCTGGGTCGCCTCGGGCGTCGACGCCGCCGAGATCACCTTGCTGACCGAGCGGTGGTGGCGGATCCCCGTTCGCAGCTACGCGCCGACGCGTGGCTGGAACGACGCCGAGCTCGACCAGGCCGAGCAGCGCCTGCGCGGCCGGGGCCTGATCACCGACGACGGCTTCACTCCTGCCGGCGAGAAGCTGCGCCACGACATCGAGCACGTCACCGACCAGGGCGAGCGTCGAATCGTCGCCGCGTTGGGCGACGACGCCGACGAACTGTTCGCCCTGCTGGCGCCCTGGGCCGCCGCCATCGTGAGCCAGGGTGGCTACCCGGCTGACCCGTCGAAGCTCAGCCGCCGGTAACCTTCACACATGGCAGGAGACGACCCCGCTGGCTCGCCGGGTTTCGAGTCCTCGAAGACCGAACACGTGCGATGGCAGTCACGGCCCGACAGCAATGGCGTGATCCTGCTGGTCGCGTTCGAAGGATGGAGCGACGCCGGCGACGCCGCCACCACCGCGGTGCGCTACCTGGGCGAGCGCTGGGGCGCCCAGCCGTTCGCCACCATCGACCCCGAGATCTTCTACGACTTCTCGACCACCCGTCCGCAGGTCCGACTCGGCGCCGATCAGCAACGCGAGATCGTCTGGCCCGCCGTCACCTTCGCCGTGGCGTCACCCGGAGCCGGCGACGCCGACGTGGTCACGGTGATCGGTCCCGAGCCCCAGCTGCGATGGCGCACCTTCACCGAACAGATCGTGGCCGTCGCCCACCAACTCGGCGCCGAGTTCGTGCTCACCTTCGGGGCGCTGCTGGCCGAAGTGCCGCACAACCGTCCGTCGTCGGTGTTCGCCACCTCGACCGACGACCAGGCGGCCAAGAGCTTCGGCCTGCTGCCCTCGCGGTACCAAGGCCCCACCGGCATCACCGGAGTTCTGCACTCGGCGTGCCACCAGGCCGGGCTCCAATCGGCGTCGCTCTGGGCGGCCGTACCCACCTACGTGCCGGCCGCGCCGTCACCCAAGGCGGCGCTGGCGCTGGTCGAACGAGCCGCGCAGCTGCTCGACCTGTCGGTGGTGACCACCGAACTCGAGATCGCCGCCGCGTCGTACGAACGCCAGGTCGACGAGCTGGTCGGCGACGACGAAGAGACCCGCGACTACGTCAACCAACTGGTCACCCAGTTCGACCGCGGTGCCACCGATCCGTTCGGCAACGAGGACAGCCTGGTCGACGAGGTCGAGCGCTTTCTGCGGGACCAACCCCCGACGAGTTGAATCAAGCGCGACCGACGGGCGCGTGGCGGGGCCACGGCCGGGCTTGTTCGAACAACCGAGCGAGCCGCAGCACGACATCGTCGGCGTGGCGGCGGCCCATGATCTGCAGGCCGACCGGCAGACCGTCGTCGGTCAGCCCGGCCGGCACCGAGCACGCCGGGTTCCAGCAGAGGTTGGCGATCATGGTGAACGGCACGCTCATGGCGCCGGCACCGGCGCCGAACCGCTCGGTGAGGTCCTCGCCCGAGATGGTGGTCGGCGACGGACCTTCGGCGGCGAAGGCCGGCACCGCCGTCGTCGGGGTGAGCAGCACGTCGACCTGATCGAAGATGGCGGCCACGTCGGCCTCGAGCTGCTGGCGCCGCAACAGGGGCCGCACCAGTGTCGGGATCGGCCGCTCGGCGGTCGACTGCAACCCGCGAACCACGAACGGCGTGAGCTCGTCGAGCCGATCAAGCACCGCTTCGCGGCCGGCCACGGCCAGCCACAGGCTCAGCGCACCGACACTCAGCCAGGTAGCGACCGGATCGGACAGCTGGACGTCGAGGTCGATCAGGTCGACACCGACCGCCGCCGCCAGGGCCACCGCCGCACCGCGCGTGAGATCCTCGACGGCGGGATCGACGACGGCGAAGCCCAGGTCCGACGACCACCCGATGCGCAGGCCCGTCACGTCGAGCGATTCGATCGCCTGCTCGTAGGAGCCATCGGGCGGCGGCAGCGACAACCGGTCGCGATCGTCGGGTCCCGCGGTCAGATCCAGGTGACGGGCTGCATCGGCCACGGTCGTGACCTCGACACCGAGCACGGCCGTCTGCGACGGATCCGCATCGGGCTCGGGCACCCGGCCGTGGCTCGGCTTCATACCGACCAACCCGCTGAACGAGGCCGGGATGCGGATCGATCCCCCACCGTCGCTGGCCGTGGCGAACGGCACCAGGCCGGCGGCCACCGCGGCCGCCGATCCTCCGCTCGACCCGCCGGGCGTGCGCGTCGGGTCCCACGGATTGCGGGTGACGCCCAGCGCCTTGCTGCGGGTGAACTGGATCGTGCCGAACTCGGGCGTGGCCGTCTTGCCGATCGGGATGGCCCCCGCGGCGCGCAGACGAGCGACGTGGATCGAGTCGTGGGCCACCGGGCCGTCGTCGATGAACAACAGCGAGCCGTGCGTCGTCGGCATGCCGGCGCAGTCCTCGAGGTCCTTCACCCCGAACGGCACGCCGGCCAGCGGACCGACCTCGTCACCTCGCGCCAGGCGCGCGTCGACCTCGGCTGCCGCCGCCCTCGCTCCGGCGATGTCGAGGTACACGAACGCGTTCAGCGAACCGTTCTGGGCCTCGATGGCGGCGAGGCAGCGCTCGAGCAGCGCCGACGCGGTGTAGGTGCCGAGTCGAATGGCGGCAGCGGCCTCGAGCATCGACGGCATCTCGCCACCGTCCCCACCCAGATCGATGTGCGGCTCATCGGTCGCCTGACCCATGTGTCTCCCCTTCGTCAGATGTTCTCGGTGCGCCACGTCGGCCGACGGGGTCGGTCATAGAGCACGTCGACCGCTTCGCCCCGGATGGCGGCGAAGGCCAGGTCGGCCCACTGGTGGGCGCCGGCGATCGGCTCGGGCAGGGCGTCGCGTGCGAACCACCCGACACCGGCTGTCTCGAGCGGGTGTGCCTGCAGCTCGCCGCCGGTGGCCCGGCAGTGGAACACCAACGAGTAGAGCGGGATGCGGGTGAAGCCAAGTCGCAGGCCGTCGAGCACGGCGATCAACTGCACGACCTCGCAGTCGATCCCCGTCTCCTCCTGCACCTCCTTCACCGCCACCTCGCTGGCCGAGTAGCCGATGTCGGCCCAGCCGGTGGGATAGAGCCACACC
This sequence comes from Candidatus Neomicrothrix sp., assembly GCA_043740665.1. GTDB lineage: Bacteria > Actinomycetota > Acidimicrobiia > Acidimicrobiales > Acidimicrobilacustridaceae > UBA4742. Next base: position 5,327 of record JAYUBX010000332.1, on the reverse strand, counting down.
CCCGAATCAGCGCGCTTCACCAGCAGGATCTCGCCCGCGTCGTTGCCCACGACCGCTCCCACCGCGATCTTCGGCGTCTGATAGCCGGCCACGCCATCGCCGACCGACGCCATCCACTCGTGCACCAGTTGGTCGTGATCGAAGGTGCTGCCCGCGGCCACCCGAATGTCGGCCGCGACGGCCAGGATCTCCTCGAACCGCTCACGCTCGTACAGGCTCTCGGTGAAGCCGAGCCCGGTGCGGGCAATACCGGCCAATGCCTCGCTCCAGCGGACGAGATCCTGGCGTGTGGCCGGCGGGTGGGCCTGCGAAGAATCCGGCATCGGCGCCGAACCTACCGCACCGCGTTCGGCCAAGCAGGGGCGGGGGCTACACCGACGACAGGATGGCCCGCTCGATCTCGATCAGGTGCTCAGGATCGGAGACCTTCCGGCCGTTGGCATCGAGCAGGTAGAACGAGTCGACCACATCGGCGCCGTGGGTCTGCACCTTGGCCGAACGGATGTCGAGGTCGACGTCGGCTATCGCCCGGGTGATGCGGTACAGCACCCCGATGCGATCGGGCGCCCGCACCTCGACCACCGTGGCCACATCGGACAGCTCGTTGTCGAACGTGACCGTGGGCGTCGACGGCTCGATCACCGGGCCCGACTTGTGGGCGTAGAGCTCGGCCCGATCGCGAAGGCGGGCCTCGAGCGCGAGCTGCCCGTCGAGGGCCTTCTCGAGGTCACGGATCACCCGGTCCCAGTTGATGATCGGCCCGCGGTTGTCGTGGACTCGGAAGACCTCGAGCGCCATGCCTTCGTCGTTCGAATACGCCGCCGCAGTGAGCACATCGAGGCCATGGAGCGCCATCACCGCCGCCGCCCGGCTGAACAGCCCGGGCTGATCGGCCGCGATCACCGTGAGGTAGTCGTCCTGACCCTGCAGGATGCGCCGGTTCTCGGCCATCAACGCGAGCTGTGACGGGCTGGGGAATCCGTCACCCGTCACCTCCTCGGCTTCGCCGCCACCGATCACGTGAGCCGCCTGCGAAACGAGTTGGCCGACCAGGTCTGCCTTCCACTCGCTCCAGGCCGCCGGGCCGGTGGCGAGCGAGTCGGCCTCGGTCAGGGCATCGAGCAGCCGCAGCGTGGGCAGCGAGCCCGCCAGTTCGGCCACGCGGCGAATGGTCCCGTCGTCGGACAGGTCACGGCGGGTCGCCACGTCGGGCAGCAGCAGGTGGTGGCGCACCATCTGCTGCAGCTGGGCGATGTCGTCGGGGGGATAACCCATCCGCGATCCCATCCGACCGACGACCTCGATACCGACGTCGACGTGGTCACCCGGATACCCCTTGCCGATGTCGTGCAGCAGCGCGCCCACCACCAACAGATCGGGACGATCGACTCGACCGACCAGCGCGGCGGCATTGGCCGCCGCCTCGCACAGATGTCGATCGACGGTGAAGCGGTGATACGCGTTGCGCTGCGGTTTCGACCGCACCGGCTCCCATTCGGGCAGGATGCGAACGAACAGACCCCGCTGGTCGAGCGTCTCGATGACGTCGATCGCCGGCCGGCCGGCCAACAGCAGTTCGGCGAACAACCGGCGGGTCTCGTCCGACCACGGGATCGAGAGATCAGCCGATTCGAGGGCCAGGCGATCGAGCGAGGTGCGGTCGAACCGGGCACCGGCCTGGGCGGCGGCGACGGCCATCCGCAACACCAGCAGCGGATCGCGAGCCGGGTCGGCGGCCGCAGTCAGACAGACCCGGCCATCCCGCAGCACGACCCCCGGGGCCAACTCACGATCCCGGGACATGCGCCATCCGAGCGGTCCCTTAAGTGACGAGTCGACCCGTTCCCACACCTCGTCACTGGTCCAGGCAATCGACCGGGCCGCCGCGCTCAGCACCGACATCATGGCGTCAGCATCGGCGTATCCGAGGGCCGCGGCCACCGCGTCCTGCTCTTCGAGCAACAGGCGATCCCCCGGTCGGCCGAGCAACCGGTGCAGCTCGACCCGCGCCGCGAACAACACGTCGTGGTTGGCGGCCAGGGTCTGGTCGTCACCTTCGAGCATCACCGCCTGGGCCAGTTCGGCCCAACGGATCGCGTGCACGTCGCGCAGGCCGCCCCGGCCTTCCTTCAGATCGGGTTCGAGCAGAAAGGCCACCTCGCCCGCCTGATCATGACGCAGCGCGACCCGCTTGCTCAGCTCACCCAGCCACCGCTTGGCCCGCTTGCGCCACAGGGCCATCGCCGTGGTGGCCAACTCGTCCGTGAGCGCCGCGTCACCCGCCAGATGGCGGATGGTGACCAGGGACGTCGCCGTATCGAGGTCGTCGGCCGCCAACGACAGCGCCTCTTTGACCGTGCGCACCGAATGACCCAGCTTCAGCCCCTCGTCCCAGATCGGGTACCAGACCCGCTCGGCGATGGTGCCGATGCCCGGCAGCCCGGTGTGCACCAGCACCACATCGAGATCGCTCTGCGGGGCCAGCTCGCCCCGTCCGTAGCCGCCGACCGCGACCAGGGCGACCCCCTCGGCCCCCGATGAGGCCTCGCGATAGAGCGCGGCAAGCCAGTCGTCCATCAGCTCGCAGTAGGCCTGCGACAGGGCGATGCCGCGCAACGACTGATCGTCGAACAGCTGGGAGCGATCGAGCCGGGGAGCCATGAAGAGTTCCTAGCAGCCGCCGACGGCCCGGGCACGGTTTGGCCTCAGACGGCGTCGGGACCCTGCTCGCCGGTGCGGATGCGCACGACTCGGGGCACGTCGGTGACCCACACCTTGCCGTCCCCGATCTGACCGGTGCGGGCCGCCTCGACGATGACGTCGATCACCGTATCGACCTCGGCGTCGCCGACCACGACCTCGAGCCGCACCTTGGGCACGAAGTCGATCGTGTACTCCGACCCTCGGTAGGTCTCGGAGTGGCCCCCCTGGCGACCGAACCCGCGCACCTCGTCGACGGTCAGACCGGCGACCCCGACGGCCTTGAGCGCGCCCTTCACCTCGTCGAGTTTAAAGGGCTTGATGATGGCGGTCACGAGCTTCATGGTGAGTCCGTTCTGGGTCGCAGCGATCCGGTCAGTGATCAGGTCAGGTCGTCAGGTCGGGTGCGGGGGCGGGTGACTGGGTCGTCTCAGCCCACGCGACCCATCGAGCCCAGGTCGTCGAACTCATACGCGGTCTCGGCGTGCTGGCTCAGGTCGAGGCCGGTGAGCTCATCGTCGGGGCTCACGCGCAGGCCCAGGGTGAGATCGATCACCTTGGCCAGCGCCAACGAGACGACGAGCGAGAAGGCGAGAACCGAGAACGAGGCGACGGTCTGATAGCCGAGCAGGGTGAAGCCTCCCCCGTGGAAGAGGCCCGGATGGGTGACCGCACCGTTGACCGCGGCATCGGCGAACAGCCCGAGCAGCAAGGATCCGAGCAGGCCGCCGACGAGGTGCACGCCGATCACGTCGAGGGCATCGTCGTAGCCGAACCGGTACTTGCACTGGATCGCCAGGAAGCAGAGACCGCCGGTCACCATGCCGATGGCGATCGGCGCCATGCCGCCGACGTAGCCGGCGCACGGCGTGATGGCGACGAGACCGGCGACTGCCCCCGAGGCCGCCCCCAGCGTGGTGGCCTGGCCGTCCTTGATCTTCTCGACCACGAGCCATCCGGCCATGCCGGCCGAGGCGGCGAGGAAGGTGTTCATCACCGCCACCGCGGCGATCCCGTTGGCGCCGAGCGCCGACCCGGCGTTGAACCCGAACCAGCCGAACCACAAGATGCCGGTGCCCAACATCGTGAGGGGCAGCGAGTGCGGATGCATCGACTCGCGAGGCCAGCCCATCCGGCGACCCAGGACCAGGATCAGGGCCAGCGCCGCGGCCCCGGCGTTGATGTGCACGACGGCCCCACCCGCGAAGTCGAGCGCGCCCATCTTGGCCAGCCAGCCCCCGCCGAACACCCAGTGGGCCACCGGCGCATAGACGATCACCAGCCAGACCCCGATGAAAACGCCGTAGGCGCTGAACTTCAACCGGTCGGCGGTGGCCCCCGTGATCAGCGCCGGGGTGATGACCGCAAACGTCATCTGATAGGCGCAGAACAGGACGAACGGGATGGTCAGACCCATGGCTTGTGGCCCCAGGCCGGCACCGACGTCGCGCAGCCCCACGAAGTCGAGGTTGCCGATCACACCGCCGTTGCCGTAGGACCCGAAAGCCAGCGAGAAGGCGACGGTGGCCCAGACCAGGGCGAGCAATCCCATGGCGAAGAAGTTCTGCATGAGCATGCCCAGAACGTTCTTGGCCCGCACCATCCCGCCGTAGAAGAAGGCCAGTCCCGGCGTCATGAACAACACCAGGGCCGTCGCCATCAGCATCCACGCGGTGTCGCCGCTGTCCATCCTGGGTCCTCCCGCCGAGACCGAGCGCCAGTCGCTCGATCAGATTCCCGACAGAGTAGCGACAGAGAACCGACAGCCGGGTACGGGTAGGTCAGCGTCCGCTGACTGCGGCCGCGACCCGAGCCGCCACCACCCGGGCCGCCGTCGCCAGCGGATCCCAGACCGGCGAGAACGGCGGGGCGTACGAGAGGTCGACGTTGATGAACTCATCGGCGGTGACGCCGGCCGTGATGGCCATGGCCAGGGTGTCGACGCGCTTGGCCGATCCGGCCCCGCCGACGATCTGGCCGCCGAGCAGTCGACCGCTGCCGACCTCGGCCACCAGCTTGACCGTGATCGGCGCGGTGGTCGGCATATAGGCGGCCTGGGTGGTGCTCTCGATCGTGGCGGCGACGGTAACGAAGCCATCGCGGGCGGCCTCGAACTCGGTCAGACCGGTACGGCCGATCTCGGTGCCGCACACCTTGGTGATGGCCGTGCCCACGACCCCCGGGAACGTGGCGTAGCCACCGCCGATGTTGAGACCGGCGACGCGACCCTGGCGATTGGCGACGGTGCCCAGGGCGATGTGCACCGGTCGCTGGCTGATCAGGTGGAACGATTCGGCGCAGTCACCTGCGGCCCAGACGCCGGCGTGGCTGGTGGCCTGGCGCCGATCGACCTTGATCGAACCACGCGACCCGAGCGTGAGGCCGGCGGCTTCGGCCAGATCGCTGTTGGGCGTCACGCCCATGCCCAGCACCACCAGGTCGGCCGGGATGCGACCATCAGCGGTGTGCACCGCCCCTGGCTCGAAGCCGGTCACCGTCACCCCGGTGCGCACCTCGATCGCTTGGCGTTCGAGAGCACGCGTGACCAACGCGGCCATGTCGGCATCGAGCGTGCGCATCACGTGGGGGCCGCCGTCGACGAGCGTGACCTGGGCGCCCCACATCAC
>JAYUBX010000331.1:0-2080 GCA_043740665.1 Candidatus Neomicrothrix sp. | reverse complement strand
GGCGTGACGCACGTCGAGATCGCAGCGTTCGTGAGCCCGGCTGTGGTGCCGTCGATGGCGGGAGCCGCCGACGTCGTCGCCGCGATCGGCGAGCGCCCCGGCGTCGTCCGGGCCGTCCTCGTCCCGAATCTGCGCGGTGCTCAGATGGCATTGGACGCAGGAGTCGACGAGCTGACTTTCACGATCTCGGTGTCGACCGCGTACAACGAGCGCAACGTCGGGATGTCGATCGAGCAGTCGGTCGAGCAGATGAGGGCGATCTGCGCGGCAGCGGAGCACGTGCCGGTCGACGCCGTCGTTTCGTGCGCGTTCGGGTCGCCGTACGAGGGTGATGTCGAAGCGGCCGATCTTGCTGTTCTGTGCGCTGCACTGCGTGATGCCGGAGCGTCGGCGATCACCCTCGCCGACACGACCGGCATGGCAACACCACGGCGGATCGATGACGTGCTCGACGTGATCGGCGTCGACGTCGGCCTGCATCTCCACGAGACCCGTGGCACCGGGCTCGTCAACCTGTTTGCCGGGCTGCAGGCCGGGGTCACGAGGTTCGACTGCTCCGTCGGAGGCCTCGGAGGGTCGCCGTTTGCGGCTGGTGCCGCCGGAAACGTGGCCACAGAGGAGGCCGTGGCCCTGCTCGACGACCTCGGCGTTCGCACTGGCATCGACATCGATCGCCTGATCGAGGCGGCCCTACTGGTGGAGACTTTCGTCGGGCGCGCCGTGCCGAGCCGGGTGGCTCACGTCGGCCCGCGCTCACGTCGCGCCCAGCGCTGACGATCGACCGAGCAGAGTCGCCGATTCTCTGACCGAACTCTTACCCGATTCTTGGGAAACGCCACACCTCAGGTCCGTACGGTCCCGTCCATGAAAATCACCAGGAACATCCCGGCCCTCGCGCTCGTTGCGATTCTCGGACTCGCAGCGTGCGGCTCGACCAAGGCGACCACAGCGGCTCCGACACAAGCTTCGACGGGAGTCACCACAGCGGCATCGATCTCGGCATCGACGGCGGCTTCGACGGCAGCGACGACTCCGGCGCCGGCGCCAGCCGCGGCCGCCGCAACGGGCCCAGCTGCGTCGCTGCGGACCGTGAACGCAAACACGGCCACGGTCGCCGAGATCGCCGCCGTGCTCGACTCGAACGGCGTGACGAACTCGGCCAAGTGGGCCAAGGAGATCGGGGAATATCGCCCGTACCCGGCGGACGATCCCACGTTCGCGAGCCTGCGCAAGAACCTCGCCAAGTACAACCCATCGACAGCGACTGTCGACGGGATCGTCGCCTCGCTGACGCTGTGACCATTGGGGTCTTCACCTTCCCCGCCGGCGCGCCCGCCGACGGGGCCGTCGCCGTCTACCGGAGGGCGCTGTTCGCGCTCGCCGGTGCGGGCACGGCGGGCACCGCTGTCGAGCTTGCGATGCTTCGCCATTGGAAATCGACCGAGCAACTGATTCCGTGGTTCGCGCTCGGGATTCTCACGGCGATGCTGATCGTGTCACTGGTGCGCCCGGCGCTGCGGAGCAATCTCGCCGTGAGGATCTCGATCGTGTTGGTTGCAGCCGCCTCCGTCTGGGGTGCCGTGCAGCACGTGAAGGGCAACTACGACGCCGGTCGGCTCGACGCCGTATACGGTGACAAATGGGACGCGATGTCGACGGTGGCGCGCATCTGGACGGCCGCGACCGGTGGGGTCGGGCCGTCACCGACCCTGGCCCCGTTCGTGCTCGCCCAAGCCGCCGTCTGCCTCTGGTTGGCGACACGTGGTGCACGATCAACCACATCAGCGATGGCCTGACCCATCCAGCTGTTAGACGGTGACGCCCGCAACGAACACGGTCGCGGTGCGCCTCGTGACCGTGCGCCGGAGCAGTCATACCGCGACCGGTTCTCGCGGGCGGGCGTGGCTACGATGCAGCGGCGTGGTGGCTCGGGAACGTTCCCGATCTGGTTGAAGGAGTACCGTTGCTGAAGTCAAGAGCCTTGCTTGTGAGTGCAATGTCGCTGGTGCTCATCACCTCGGCCTGCTCGGCGGACAAGGGTGCGTCGCCAACGACCACGATCCGCAGCAGCGTCTCCGCC
>JAYUBX010000330.1:0-3917 GCA_043740665.1 Candidatus Neomicrothrix sp. | reverse complement strand
GGCAGTCGCCGTCGATCAACTGGTGGCCGCCGGGATCCGATTCGAGCACTTCGACGGTCTCGATCAGGGTGACCGACAGGTGTGGGCTACACCCGGTGGCGATCAGGTCGCGTGGTTCAAGGGCCCCGACGGCGGCGCTGTCGTCGAACCCGGCCTGGTAGGACGTGATCTCGAGATTGCCCGAGAGGGGGAAGGTCACCCCGTGGTCCATCTCCTCGATCGACGTGAAGCTCAGACCGCGCAACTCGCCGGCCATGAAGTCGACCCCGAATCGGGGAATGAAGACGGTGGCCCGCTTGTCGATCCGGCCCAACGAGGGATAGTGGAAGTGATCGAAGTGGTGATGGGTCAGGGAGATGTAGTCGACGTCGAGCCACGCGTCGTCGACCGATTCGACGGGTGGGTCGTGCCACCACGAACGCCAGTAGCACGAGCCGAAGAGCCAGGGATCGACGATCAGCCGGCGGCCCTCGGACTCGACGAAAACCTTTCGGTGCCCGACGACGGTAAATCGCATAGGCGAACCCCATAGCGACAGATCAGAGCCGCTCGACGCCGAGGGGGGTGACGACCGCGGTTCCCTGCTCGTCGGACTCGGCCAGGTTCACATCGAGCAGGATCGCCCACTCGTGGAAACGCTCGGGATCGTCGAGCACCTGGCGGACCCGCCAACGATCGGGTTGCTCCGCAACCTGGAACAGGGCCTCACCCCGGGCTGAGCCGTCGGTGCCCAGGCGGCCGTGCTCGGCGAAGTACGGCTCCATGGCATCGCGCCACGTGAGGTAGTCCCAACCGGCCACACCGTCGAGCTCGCCCAGCGTCGTCCAGTTGTGCACGGCGGCCAGCTCGATCCGCCGGAAGCAGGCGTTGCGCACCATGACGCGGAACGCTCGCCGGTTGGCGGTGATGGGGGGTGGCTGGTCGTCCAGCGGCTGACGCTCGTGCACCTCGACCGCGTGCTCGATCTCGGCGGGTGACCGCAGGCGCTCCCACTCGTCGAGCAGGCTCGAATCGACCTGGCGGACCAGCTCGCCCAGCCATTCGGTGAGGTCGAGCAGGTCGTCACGCTTGTCGCCCTCGGGTACCGACTGCATGAGCCCCTTGTAGGCATCGGACAGGTAGCGCAGCAGCAGGCCCTCCGATCGGGCGATGCCGTAGTAGGCGATGTAGTCGTTGAAGCCCATGGCCCGCTCGTAGAGGTCACGGGCCACCGACTTGGGCCGGATGTTGTGATCGGCCACCCACGGATGGCGCAGCCGGTAGGCGTCGAACAGGTCGTAGGTGAAGTCACGCAGCGGCTTGGGGTACTCAAGCTTGTCGAGCTCGGCCATGCGTTCGTCGTACTCCATGCCGTGGGCCTTGAGCTCGGCGACCCGCTCGCCCTTCAAGTGATGGAGCTGTGCGTTCAGGATCGTCCCCGGGTCATCGAGGGTGGCCTCGATGAGGCTGAGGACATCGAGCGGATGGGTGAGCTCGTCGGGATCCAGGCGGGGAATCGCCTCCAGCACGAACGGGCTGAGGGGCTGGTTGAGCGCGAAGTCGGACTGCAGATCGATGGTGACCCGCACCAGTCGGCCCCGCTCATCGGGCTCGGTCAACCGCTCGAGGGCCCCGGCGGCCGCCAGTGACCGGTACATCGAGATGGCCCGACGGATGAGGCGGCGCTGGGCGGGTCGGGGTTCGTCGTTCTCGACCAGCAGATGACGCAAGGCCGCGCACCCGTCGCCGCTGCGGTCCAGCACGTTGAGCAACATGGCGTGGCTCACGGCGAAGTGCGGGGTCAACGGCTCGGGCGGCGCGGCGACGAGCCGGTCGAAGGTCTCCTCGGTCCACGGCACGAAGCCACGCGGCGGCTTGGCCCGCACGATCTTGCGCTTCTTCTTCGGGTCGGCGCCGGCCTTGGCCACGGCCTGGTCGTTGTCGATGACGTGCGCCGGCGCCTGCACCACGACGCTGCCCTCGGCGTCGAACCCGGCCCGACCGGCGCGCCCGGCGATCTGGTGGAATTCGCGGGCACTGAGCAACCGGGTCGTGGTGCCGTCGTACTTCGAGAGCTGGGTGAACAGCACGGTGCGGATGGGCACGTTGATACCCACGCCGAGGGTGTCGGTGCCACAGATGACCGCCAGCAGGCCGTCCTGAGCCAACCGCTCGACCAGGAGCCGATACTTCGGCAGCATCCCCGCGTGATGCACGCCGACGCCGTGGCGAACGAACCGCGACAAGGTCTTGCCGAAGACGCTGGTGAAGCGGAAATGGCCGATCTCGGCGGCGATGGCGTCCTTCTCGGCGCGGGTGCACACGTTCAGGCTCATCATGGCCTGCGCCCGTTCGAGGGCACCGGCCTGGGTCGGGTGCACGATGTAGATGGGACCCTTGCCGTCACTGAGCAGCCCCTCGATGGTGGCGTGCACGGGCGTGTGGGCGTAGGTGTAGTCGAGCGGCACCGGCCGGGTGGCCGAGCGCACCACGGCGGTGGGACGACCCGTCCGGCGGGTGAGGTCGGCCTCGAGTCGTCGGACGTCGCCCAGGGTCGCCGACATCAAGATGAACTGGGCTCGGGTCAGTTCGAGCAGCGGCACCTGCCAGGCCCAGCCCCGGTCTGGGTCGCCGTAGTAGTGGAACTCGTCCATCACGATCTGGTCGACCGGCGCGTCGACGCCGTCGCGCAGGGCCATGTTGGCCAGGATCTCGGCGGTGCAGCAGATCACCGGTGCCTGCGGGTTCACCGACGCGTCGCCGGTGAGCATCCCCACGTTGTCCGAGCCGAGTTGCCGACAGAGGGCGAAGAACTTCTCGGAGACGAGGGCCTTGATCGGCGCGGTGTAGAACGATCGCTGGCCCTGGGCGATGGCGAGCAGATGGGCACCGAGGGCCACCATGCTCTTGCCCGAGCCGGTCGGGGTGTTCACGATCACGTTGGCCCCGGTGGCGACTTCGAGTAGCGCCTCCTCCTGAGCGGGGTAGAGGCGAACGTCCCCCCGCTGGGCCCAGGTCGTGAAGATGTCGAGGACGGTGTCGGGCGACCGATCATCGGTCAGCAGATCGGTGACGATGACCGGATCATCGGCGGGGGAGTCAGGTTGATCGTCGAGGCTGAGTGGCGTGGAGATGGACTCACCCTGTCATGTCCAGCGCCGACGTGTGACCGGTCGTCAGCTCCGCATGGCGCCGGCCAGTCGATCGACAGCAACGGCCAGGTCGATCTCGGTCAGGGTCGAGAAGCACAGGCGAAGGTGGTGGCGGTGATCGCCACCGGCGATGGCGAAGGCCGAGCCGGGGACGAAGGCGACCCCGGCCTCGAGCGCCAACGGCAGCAGCCGATCGGCCGAGGGACCCACCGCGAGATGAGCCCAGCCGAACATGCCGCCGTCGGGATCTCGGATCGTGATGGGCGAGCCGGGAACCGCTCGAATCGATCGCACCAGCGCGGTGGCCCGACTGCGGTAGGCGAGGCGAAGCCCGGCGATGTGGGTCGCCATGAACCCATGGTCGGCCAGCACCGCGGCTGCGGCCAGCTGGTTCAGGGGGCTGGTGTGTAGGTCGGCGATCTGTTTGAGCTGCACCACCGGGCCGACCAGCCAGGTAGGGGCGACCAACCAGCCGATCCGCAGGCCGGGGGAGAGGATCTTGGAGACGGTACCGAGGGTGACGGCATGGTCGGTGAGTTCGGCCAGGCGGGGGAGCACCGGCCCTCGGAAGCGCAGCTCACCGTACGGATCGTCCTCGACGATGACGAAGTCGTAGTGCTCGGCCAGCTCGGCCAGCTGCAGGCGGCGGGGAGCCGACAGTGTGGCCCCCGAAGGATTCTGGAAGTTGGTGACGACGTAGACGACCGTCGGTCGCAGGCCACCGCGCAGCCGCTCGGCCAGTTGCTCGGTGTCGAGGCCATCGGGGTCGCCGGGGACCGCCACCAG
>JAYUBX010000329.1:0-6705 GCA_043740665.1 Candidatus Neomicrothrix sp. | reverse complement strand
CCTGTTGAAGGCAGACGGAAATTCGGTGATACGCGTGATCCCGGTGGAGGTCGGCCAACGACGTTCCCTGGGGGTCGGGGTCGAGCGACCCCGACCCGCCCCGGCTCGACTTCGGATCCGCCGCCTGAGCCGAGGCTCTGGGCGGCGGTCCCGCCCGATGTTCGGGCTGGTTCTCGCGGCTCGGCCCGGCGCAATGTGCTGGTCCGCCACGGGGTGACACCAGCACCCGCCCCGCGGTCGGTAGCGTTCATCCGATGTTGCCCCGTGCTCCCGCGCGCCCCCCGTCGCGATTCGGCTGGCGATCGCTGCTGCGACCGTTGCGTTCGTCGCGCCCGGGCACCATGCCGGCGGGCCTGGTGCTGCTGCTGGTCGTCGGAGCGCTCTTCCTGGCCATGCTGGGCAACGCCGACTCGACCCTGCGCAAGAGCGAGGGCAAGCCCAACAACTCGCCGTGGCGCACCGACCTGGCCAGGAACATCGCCAGCGTGTCGGACTTCCTGCACCTGACCTCGCCGCGCCGCAGCATCGACAACGCCATGGGGCGGACCGACGCCAAGGGTCCCACGCTTGACGAGCTCGAGGCGCAGCGAACCGCTCAGCTGGCCGCGGTCGGCGTCGGCACGAGTGACGGCACCGCTGACCCGGCCTCGCTCAAGCCCACCATCCGTACCCCCACGCTCGACAACCCGCTCAAGATCTGGATCGGTGGCGACTCGGTCTCGCAGGTGCTGGGCCAGCAGGTGTCCAAGGCGTCCGAATCGACCGGACTGTTCACCGCCACGCTCGACGGGCGGGTGTCGACCGGTCTGGCCGTGCCGACCTATTTCAACTGGCCGGCCCACCTGGCCAACGACGTGGTGCCGCTCGACGGCACCAACCAGTACGACGTCATGGTCACCATGTTCGGCAACAACGACGGCCAGAACATCCAGCTCGACAACGGCACCGTGCTGCAGCGGTTCAGCCCCGAGTGGTACGCCGAGTACCAGAGCCGGGTGGGCAAGACCATGGATCTGTTGCGCAGCCCCAAGAACGATCGGGTCATCATGTGGTGCGGGCCGCCGCCGATGGGCCCGACGACCAAGACCCACGGCATGGATCGCATCAGCTGGATCGGATGGACCGAAGCCCAGACGCGGCCATGGGTGCACTACGTCGACACGTGGTCGTTCTTCAGTGACGCCAACCTGCAGTTCCAGCACTCGCTGCCCATGGCCGACGGCCAGGTCAAGGGTCTGCGCCAGAAGGACGACGTCCACTTCAGCGACGTCGGCGGCGGCCGTTTGGCGTGGGTGATCATGGACGACCTGAAGGCCTTCATCGACCTGTCGGCCACCAAGGTGCCCAACCCGCCGCCCAGCCAGATGGCTCCCGCCGACATCAAGGAGCGGGCCGAAGTGCCCGAGAACATGCCAGGAGCGGTTTAGCCATCGCGTCCGTGATGCCGGTCGCCGCGCGCCATAGGCTCCGTCGCCATGACCGATCTGGGCGAGTACGGCCGGCCCGAAGCGCCGTTCGCGGCCGACGAGACCACCACCACCCTCGGTTTCTTGGACCATGAGCGGGCGACCGTGGCCTGGAAGTGCGGAGGACTCGACGCCGCCGGCCTGGCCACGACCGTCGCCGACTCGTCGATGACGTTGGGCGGGATGCTCAAGCATCTGACCTACGTCGAGGACGTCTGGTGTTCACGGCGGTTGTGGGGCCGAGACCCGCATCCGCCATGGGACACCGTCGATTGGGACGCCGACCGTGACTGGGACTGGCACTCGGCCGCCGACGACACCCCGGAGCAACTGTTCGCCCTGTGGCAGGACGCAGTGACCCGTTCACGCGTGTTGGTCGCCGAGGCGCTGATCGAGGGCGGGCTCGAACAACCGGCGGTCTGGATCGACGGCGATTCGGGCGGTACCCCCAGCCTGAGCTGGATCCTGTTGCACCTGATCCGGGAGTACGCCCGCCACGTCGGCCATGTCGACCTGCTGCGGGAGGCCATTGACGGGGTCACCGGGGAGTAGCCGTTGCCGCCCGCTGGCGGCGCGGTGGGGGGAGCGGGTCAGCCCGGGTTCGACGCCGTGACCTCGGCGGTGATGCCGCCGCGCACGTTCCAGAGGGTGTGCACCGTCATGCGCCGGGGCGAGATGGCGGCCACCAGATCGTCGAGGATCCGGTTGGTGACGTCCTCGTGGAAGATGCCAACGTCTCGCCACGTCCAGAGATAGAGCTTGAGCGACTTGAGCTCGACCAGATGCTGGTCGGGCACGAAGGTGATGGTGACGGTCGCGAAATCGGGCTGAGCCGTCAGCGGGCACACGCACGTCAGCTCGGGCGTCGAGAAGCTGACCTCGTAGTCACGACCCGGATGCGGGTTATCGACGGCGACGAGGTCCTTTGAGGGGGTCGATGGCATGGTCGCCGAGGCTATCGGGTCACCGGGACACGCCGAGCTGCCACCACAGGAAGCCGAGCACGTCGGTGAGCTCGTCGACCTGGCTGCTCACCGGCTTGCCCTGACCGTGTCCGGCCTGAGCTTCCTCACGCAGCAGGATCGGCCGCTCGTGACCGCACGAGGTTGCCTCCTGCAGCCGGGCCGCCATCTTGCGGGCGTGCAGGGGGGCGACACGCGAGTCGTCCTCGGCCGTCGTGAGCAGCACCGCCGGATAGCAGGTGCCGTCGACGACGTGGTGATAGGGCGAATAGGCATGGAGCCAAGCGAACTCGTGGGCCAGATCGGGATCGCCGTACTCGGGGATCCACAACCGGGCGATCAGGAACAGGTGGTAGCGCACCATGTCGAGCAGGGGCACGGCAACCTGCGCGGCCCGGCACAGGTCCGGCCGCTGGGTCAGCGCCGCGCCCATGAGCAGGCCCCCGTTGCTGCCACCCCGGATCGCCAGTCGGTCGCGTGACGTGAGTCCCTGCTCGACCAGCCAATCGGCGGCGGCGAAGAAGTCATCGAAGCTCTGCTGCTTGTGCTCGCGCATGCCGGCCCGGTGCCACGGCTCGCCCTGCTCGGCTCCGCCCCGAAGGTTGGCGACGGCGTAGATCCCGCCGTCGTCGCACACCGCCACGACGGCCGCGCTGTAGGCCGGCCCCATGGTCACGGCGAAGCCGCCGTAGCCGGTCAGCACGCAGGGCGTGTCGGGGCCTGGCTGCGTGCTGGTGGCGCGGATCACGAACATCGGGATATCGGTGCCGTCGTTGGACGGGTAGCGCACCTGGTCGACGACATAGTCGCCCTGCGGTCCGTCGCCCTCGCCGTCGGAGTCACCCAGGCGACTCCAGTCGAGCAGGGTGGCGGTCGAGTCCCGGCCGGGCGCCGCGTCGGGTGTCGGGCGCCAGCGGAACAGGGTGGGTGGTCGGGCGAACGAGGTGAGCGAGAAGAACACCTCGTCGTGCTGGTCACTGGCGGCCAGGCCGGCGAGTGAACCCAGCTGCGGCAGGTCGATCGGTTCATGTCCGGTGCCGTCGTGGTGGTAGCGGTCGAGGTACGAGACTGCGTCGGACGATCGCAGGACGACGAGCGAGGCCGGCGTGGCGACGACCGCGTCGAGCACCGAATCGCTCTCCGACACGATCGTGCACCAGTTGTCGTGCCAGGCGGCGGTCAGGGGAGCCGACACGACCCGGCCCCGATCGGCGTCGAGCGTCGTGACCCCGATGGCCTGATCGCCCACGATCTCGAACGACGAGACCGCCTCGATGCCCTCGATCATGGCCGTGCGCGATCCGGTGCGACGATCGATCAGGTGCACGTCGACCCGGCTCCAACCGATCGAGACGTGCACCAGCAGCCAGCGGCCGTCGCTCGACAGCGAGACATTGGGCCACGCCGTGCGATCAGGCAGATCGTCCCAGACGACGACATCACGCGTTTCGGACGTGCCCAGCTGATGCCAGTAGACCTTGCGCCAGTAGTTGCGCTCGTCGTGGTCGACCTCATTTTCGTGCGGGTAGCGCGTGTAGGCGAACGCCGAACCGTCAGGGGCCCAGGCCACCGAAGCGGCGCGAGTGTCGGCGATCGTGTCGGGCCGGTGTCGGCCGGTGTCGACATCGACGACATGCAACGTCGAACGTTCGTCGCCGTGCGACGAGATGCCGTAGGCGACGAGCGAGCCGTTGGGTGACGGGTGGTACCAGTCGATCGCCGACGTGGCGTCGCCGGTGAGCGTGGTCGGGTCGATCAGGCTTCGAGCCAGCCCCGGTCGGGTCGCCGACCGGACGACCAGCACTGCCTGATCGTGGCGGCCCCACCGTTCGAGCGAGAACACCCGGTCGCCGTGCACCGAGCACGCCACCGACGATCCGGCGCGCAGCAAGGCGCGCAACCGGTGGCGCAGCTCGGCCTGACCGGGGAGCGCGTCGAGCACGGCCCGCGTGCGGTCGTTCTGACGATCGATCCAACCCCGGGTCTCGGGGTCGTCGCTCGATTCGAGCCAACGAAAAGGGTCAGCAACCTCGATGCCGTGAACGACATCGACGACATCGTCGCGCCGGCTAGCGGGCGGCGGTGTCGGGAGGGGCAGAGTCATCGCGCCGAAAGGGCGCGGTCAGCCCCGACCGGCGTTGGGCTTGACCCCGTGGTTGGCCTTCTTGCGGCGGGCGTTGATTTTGCGCTTCTTCGTCTTCTTTGACATAGCCCAGATACCTTAACCGGTCGGGTGCGATCCGGCCCATTCGACCAACTCGTCGGCCCACCAGGTGTTGACGATCTGGTCGATGGCGATCTCGTGGCGGGCCGCCTTGTCGCAGCCGAACGCCTGCCACTCGAGTTGACCGGGGGCGTGGGCATCGGTGTCGATGGCGACCTTGCAGTGCCATTCGAGGGCGAGCTCAAGCAGGGGGTCGGGCGGGTCTTGCCGTTCGGGTCGGCAGTTGATCTCGACCGCGGTGTCGAATCGGGCGCAAGCGGCGAACACCAGGTCGGCGTCGAACTGCGACTCGGGCCGCACGACCTCGGTGTCCGACGCGACCTGGGTGACGGTCGAGCGCAGCTTGCGGCCGGTGCAGTGGCCGAGGATGTCGACGTGGGGGCTGGCGACCGCTACCACCAGACGCCGGGTCATGGCCGGCCGATCCATCCGCAGCTTCGAATGGGCACTGGCGACCACCACGTCGAGGCGGGCCAGCAGGTCGAGGTCCTGGTCGAGCGAGCCGTCGTCGAGGATGTCGACCTCGATGCCGGTGAGCACCCGAAACGGTGCCAGCCGCTCGTTGAGGAAGGCGATCTCGCTGAGCTGCTCGCGGAGGCGCTCGGCGTTGAGACCGTGAGCGACGGTGAGGCGGGGCGAATGATCGGTGAGTACGAGGTAGTCGTGGCCCAGCTCGATGGCGGTGCGGGCCATCTGCTCGATCGACGCCGAACCGTCGGACCAGAAGCTGTGGCTGTGGCAGTCGCCGCGCAGCGCCTCGCGGTAGGGGACCCCGGCGGCGCTGAGCGGCACCTGGGTCGTCTGCTCAAGATCGGCGATCCGTGTCGGCACCCCACCGGCCGCCGCTTCGGCGATCACC
Organism: Candidatus Neomicrothrix sp.; assembly: GCA_043740665.1. GTDB lineage: Bacteria > Actinomycetota > Acidimicrobiia > Acidimicrobiales > Acidimicrobilacustridaceae > UBA4742. Next base: position 1,194 of record JAYUBX010000329.1, on the reverse strand, counting down.
GCGGCTGTGCTCTTGCCGATGCCCGGCAGGTCGGTGAGCGTGCCCTGCTCGACCCGTGTCTCGACGTCGCCGGGCGCCAACTCGGCCACGACCGCGGCGGCGTTGCGAAAAGCGTTCACCTTGTTGGGCTCGGCCAGGGACCGGTCCATCAGGTAGACGACACGATTGAGCGCCTCGAGCGGGGTCATCGCCGTGAGCGTACCCAGGCCCGGTGGGACGGGGCAGACCGGGCGTCTACCCTGACCCCTCGATGGAACGCTTCGGGTTCGTCGGTCTCCCCAATGCCGGCAAGTCATCGCTCTACAACGCCTTGTCGGGAGGGGCGGCGTTGGCCGCGCCGTACCCGTTCGCGACCAAAGAACCGAACGTCGGCATGGCCAAGGTGCCCGACCAGCGGCTCGACCGGCTGGCGGTCATGAGCAACTCGAAAAAGGTCGTGCCGGCCACGGTGCAGTTCGTCGACATCGGCGGCCTGGTCGAGGGGGCCAGCACCGGCGAGGGTCTGGGCAACAAGTTCCTGGCCAACATCCGCGAGTCCGACGCCATCGTGTTCGTGCTGCGGGCGTTCGAGGACGACGACGTCACCGGGCCGTCCGACCCGCTCGAGCACCTGGCCATCGTCGAGACCGAGATCACCCTGGCCGATCTCGAGACGGTGCAGAAGCAGATCGACAAGCGGCGCAAGGCGGCCAAGCAGGACAAGTCGATCGGCGAAGAGGTCGTCGCCCTGGGCGCAGCTCTCGTGTACCTCGAAGCCGGGACCCCGATCTACCGCAGCGACCTGCCGGCCGAGGACCGTGAGCTGATCAAGTCCTACTTCCTGCTCACCAACAAGCCGGTTCTGGCCATCGTCAACGTGGGCGAGGAAGACCTCGATCGCATCGACGAGAAGGTCGCCCCCGTGCTGGCCGAGTTCGGCGGTCACGGCGAGGTGATCGGCATGTGCGTGCAGCTCGAAGCCGAGGCCGGCCAGCTCGACGCTGACGAGCGGGCCGAGATGCTCGAAGGCCTGGGCCTGGGCGAGGGCGCCCTGCCGCGGTTTCTCAACACCGCCTATCGGATGCTCGGGCTGCGGACCTTCCTGACCACCGGCGAGGACGAGTCGCGGGCCTGGACCTTCCGCAGCGGCTGGCGGGCCCCGCAGTGTGCCGGCGTGATCCACGGCGATTTCGAGCGGGGCTTCATCAAGGCCGA
>JAYUBX010000328.1:0-2570 GCA_043740665.1 Candidatus Neomicrothrix sp. | reverse complement strand
GCGTGTTTGCTCCATAACAAAAAAAACAAAAAGAGGCGGAATTGCCCGCTTAATCGATCTAGCATGCAGGCAACGTAAACCACATGGGCGTTCCCTCGCCCGCAGCACCCTTGCCCGCCTTCACGTCGGCGATGTAGCCGTCGACGTTGTCGATGCTGCCGATCTTGTTGAGCATGTGGATGACCTGCTCGTTGGCGCCGCCGTGGCGGGGGCCGTAGAGCGTGGCGGCGGCGGCCGCGGTGCAGATGTAGGGGTCGGAGTGGGCGCTGCCGGCCACCCGCATGGCGGTCGTGCCGGCGTTCTGCTCGTGGTCGGCGTGCAGGATGAACAGCACGTCGAGCGCTCGGGCCAGCACGGGATCGGGCTCGTAGTGCGGCTCGGCGACCTTCCACATCATCGAGAGGAAGTTCGAGGCGAAGTCGAGGTTGTTGTCGGGGTAGACGAACGGCATGCCCACGCTGTGACGGTGGGTGCCCGCGGCGATGGTCGGCATCTTGGCGATCAGCCGGATGATCTGGCGATAGCGGTTGTCGGGGTCCTCGATGTGCTTGGCCTCGGGGTAGAACGTCGAGAGAGCGGCGAGGGTCGAGACGAACATGCCCATCGGGTGGGCGTCGTGATGGAAGCCCTCCATGAAGCGCTTGCGCACGTTCTCGTGGATGAACGTGTGGTAGGTGATGTCGTGCTTCCAGACCTCGAACTGCTCGGTCGTGGGCAGCTCGCCGTGGATCAACAGGTAGGCGACCTCGAGGTAGGTCGACTTCTCGGCCAGTTGCTCGATCGGATAGCCCCGGTAGCGCAGGATGCCGGCCTCGCCGTCGAGCTCGGTGATGGCGCTGGCGGCCGCCGCTGTGGTCGAGAAGGCGGGGTCGTAGAACCAGACCCCCGGCAGCAACTTGCCCCACTCACGGGCGTCGACACCACCGTTGAGAACAGGGACCTCCACGGACTCGCCGGTGCGGTTGTCGGTGATGGTCACACTTTCGGCCACAGCTACTCCATTGCCTTCGTCGACGGTCAAGATCCAGCGTCCAGACTAGGGCGTCAGCGCCGGGCCGCGTACACGAGCCGTGACTCGTTCACAAACGGTTCACAAGGCCTGGCCCGTCCCGATCGATGATTCAGAGCGGGGTGTTGTCGTGTGACCGGGCTACGAGTCGTTCTCGTTTGGTCGAGAGCACGTCGAGCGCGGCGTGGATCTGCTGGCGCGATTCGGCCGGATCGATGACCGCGTCGAGCAGGCCCCCCTCGGCCGCCCGATAGGGGTTGAGCAGGCGTTCTTCATAGGTCGCTTCGAGGTCGACCCGCTCGGCGCCGGTGGCGCGCCGGTGCAGGATCTCGACCGCGCCCTTGGCGCCCATCACGGCGATCTCGGCCGTGGGCCAGGCCAGCGCCAGGTCGTTGCCCATGGTCTTCGAATCCATGACGATGAAGGCGCCGCCGTAGGATTTGCGCAGGGTCAGGCTGATGCGAGGCACGGTGGCCCGGGCGTAGGCGAAGGCGAGCTGGGCGCCGTGGCGGATCATGCCTCGCCATTCGAGGTCCTTGCCGGGTGAGAAGCCCGGGGTGTCGACCAGGGTGAGCAGAGGCACGTTGAAGGCGTCGCAGAAGGCCACGAATCGAGCCCCTTTCTGCGATGCCGCGATATCGAGGGTGCCGGCCAGCGTCTGGGGCTGATTGGCCACGATGCCGATCGGACGCCCGCCGATGGTGGCCAGGGCCGTGACCAGGTTGGCGGCCCAGCCGCCGCGCAGCTCGAGCAGTTCGCCGTCGTCGACGATCGAGCGGGCCACCGAACGGACGTCATAGCTGCCGGTGGCAGTGGCCGGCATCAGGTCGCCAGCTTCGGGGGTGGCCCGGTCGGTGGGGTCGCTGGTGGCCATCCGAGGAGGTTCTTCGTCGGCGTTGGCGGGAAGGTGGGCCAGCAGTACCGCGGCCAGGTCGCGGGCATCGTCGACGTCGGCCGCCAACAGTGCGGTGACACCCGTCGAACGGCTGTGGGTTCCGGGTCCGCCGAGCGCCGCGGTCGAGATGGGCACGCCCGTGAACTCAGTCACCATCCGGGGGCCCGAAACGAAGGCGTAGGCATCGGGGGTCATGATGACCACGTCGGCCAATCCCAGGAGCAGGGCCGGCCCCGAGACGGCGGGTCCGGTCACGACCAGCACGATGGGCACGACCCCCGAGCATCGGACGAGCTCTCGGGCGGCTCGACCCCAGCCGACGAGCGCGGCGACTCCCTCACCTACATCGGCCCCGCTCGACGCCAGGTAGGCCACGAGGGGCACGCCCTGCTGCCGCGCCAGCACGGCGGCGGCGGCCAGTGTGTCGCCGTCGAGCTCGGTCAGCGCGCCGCGCTTGGTGGCCGGGTCGAGTTCGACCACGACCGCGGGTCGACCGTCGATGTCGGTGACGGCGGCCGACACCGCGCCGGGCACTCGGGCGCGCAGCGGGACGGTGACAGCCATGGGTCGGTTCGACCCGGTCGGCCCCGGCGCGGTTACGCCGATGGCCGTGACGTTCGTCTTGTGGGTGCCGGGTTCGAATGCGGTGTCTGAGCTCCGGCCGGC
>JAYUBX010000327.1:0-1899 GCA_043740665.1 Candidatus Neomicrothrix sp. | reverse complement strand
TGAGCAGCGACCACATGGGTCCTTTCGTTCGGTGTCCGCCGTTCCCCCGAGAACGATCTCGTGGCGGAAGGTCGGGATCGTACCAGCGCGTCGGGCCGGCGGACCGACAGTGGACCGGGCTCGGGGCTACGGTGCGCGCCATGCGCGTCCGCCTTGACCCCATCGACGAATACCTCCACGAGCTCGGTCCCGAGACCAACTTCAACGAGAGCATGTACTTCAACGTCTACGACCCGACCTCGCGGATCGGTTCTTTTTTCCGCCTCGGAAATCGGGCCAACGAAGGCACCGGCGAGATGACCCTGTGCGTCTATCTGCCCGACGGCCGGGTGGGCTTCATGTTCAAGCGGCCCGAGGTGCGCACCAATGAGGCCTTCGATGCCGCCGGCATGAAGTTCGAGGTGATCGAACCGTTCGAGCACTTACGGGTGAGCTACCACGGCAAGGTCGTACTGCTCGACGACCCCCTCGAGATGGCCGACCCCCGACGGGCCTTCACCGAGAATCCCTACGCCGAATGCACGGCGACCATCGACTACACGCGGGTGAGTGACATGTTCGGGGGCGAGCCCGAAGAGGCCCATGAGCGACCGGGCGAGGAGTTCGCCAAGGGGCACTACGAGCAACTCGTGCGCGGGGTCGGCACCATCACCGTCGACGGCACCGAGTATCCCGTCGACGGCTACGGCCTGCGCGACCACTCGTGGGGCCCGCGCTACTGGCAGGCGCCGTATTACTACCGGTGGCTGACCGCCAACATGGGGGGCGACTTCGGCTTCATGGCGTCACGGGTCGCGCGCCGCGACGGCGCCGGCACCCGTGGGGGGTTCGTGTGGGACGGCGACCAGATGCACCTCTGCCGCGACATGGAGATCAGCACCGAATGGACCGGCGCCGACTCGTACCACCAGCGCATCGAGGCCGTCCTGCGAGCCAAGGACAACGAAGGGTCGCCGCTCGAGTGGCGAGTGACCGGTGAGGTGCTGAACCTGATCCCGCTGCGCAATCGCCGCGAGGGCATGGTGACCCGCATCTCGGAAGGGCTCACCCGGTGGAGCCTCGAGGACGGCCGCACCGGGTATGGCCTGTCGGAGTACCTGGATCAAATCGTCGACGGCCAGCCGGTCGGGCTCGACGAGTAGCGAACCCGACCCATTGCCCGATGGTTCGGGAGCCGCCGCCCGAACTGGTGAGGTTTTCTCAGAGTTTGAACCAGGGATCCCGGGGCGTCAATAGGAGAACGACATCTATTGATTCGATCGCTGAATCACCGGCTCGTCAATGTTATGACAAGTGATTCGTGTGTCGCCCGAAGCGATCACGATTGGATCGGGTGGATTCGGTCAGACCGACCAGTCAAGGGAACTCGAATTCGGTAGCGTCGGGACGATGGCCCCTCGCCCGTCCCCCGAACTCGCCAGCTCGGCGGCCACCAAGGGCGAACGCACCCGACTCCGTCTGCTCACCCTTGCCATCGAGCAGTTCGGCGCGCAGGGCTACCGATCGACCCGGGTGGCCGAGATCGCCCGGGCCGCCGGATTGACCCAGGCCACGGCCTACGCCTACTTCGACAACAAGGAGTCGTTGTTCGTCGCGGCCGTCGATGCCGACGCGACCGAGCTGATACGCGCCGCCCACGCGACCCTGACCGACCACCTCGCGGTTGATCGATTCCGGGCGTTTCTGGCCGCGCTCTACCTCGAGCTCGACCACCACGCCCTCACCCGTCGGGTACTCGACGGCGGCGAGCCCGGCGTGCTGCCCCGCCTCACCGGCCTGCCGGCGTTGCGCCTGACGACCGGACTCATCGTTGCCGACCTGCAAGCCGGCCAGGCGGCCGGCAACGTGCGCCAGGACGTCGACGTCCTCGCGCTGGGCGACGGCATCGAAGCCATCATC
>JAYUBX010000326.1:0-4136 GCA_043740665.1 Candidatus Neomicrothrix sp. | reverse complement strand
GCCATGCTCCCAGTGTGCCGCGAGATCTTTAGCTTGGCAAAGCATCACCGCAAGAATTCGACCGGATCAGGCCGCCACGCTCAGATCGTCGGCAGCTGGTGGTCGGCGAACCGATCGCGGAGTGTCTTCTTCGAGAACTTGCCGACCGAGGTCTTGGGCACCTCGTCGATGAACACCACGTCGTCGGGCAACCACCACTTGGCGACCCGGCCGTCGAGGTACTCGAGCACCTCGTCGCGGGTCAGCGTTTCGCCCGGAACCACCACCACGCACGCCAGCGGTCGTTCGGACCACTTGGGATGGGCGACGCCGATGACGGCCGCTTCGACCACCTTCGGATGACCCATGATCTCGTTCTCGAGCTCGACCGAACTGATCCACTCACCACCCGACTTCACGACGTCTTTGGTGCGATCGACGATGCGGATGTAGCCCTCGGCGTCGACCGTCACCACGTCGCCAGTGCGCAGGTACCCGTCGGCCGTGAACGACTCGGGCGAGCGATCGTCGTGGTAGTACTCGCGGGCAATCCACGGACCGGCCACCTGTAACTCGCCGCGAGCCTCGCCGTCCCACGCGACCGACTCGAGGCTGACCGGGTCGGCCACACGGAAGTCGACACCGAGCGAGATGATGCCGATGCTGGTGCGCAGATCGGCTTTGGCCTCGTCGTCGAGCGTGTCCTCGAGGTAGCTCTTGAGACGACCGACCGAGGCGACCGGACTGGTTTCGGTCATGCCCCACGCCTGCAGGATTGGCAGGCCGGTGACCGCTCGGTAGGCCTCCGACAGCGATCGGGGCACGGCCGACCCGCCGCACGGAATGGCGCGTAGGTGCGACAGATCACGGCCCTCGAGCTCGGGCAGTACCCCCATCCAGATGGTGGGCACACCGGCGGCGACGGTGACCTTCTGCTGCTCGATCAGGGTGGCGATAGCCGGCGCCGAGAGGTCGGGACCGGGCATGACCAGGTTGGCGCCAGTGGCCACCGCCGCATGGGCCAGTCCCCACGCGTTGGCGTGGAACATGGGCACCAACGGCAGGATCGTGTCGCGCTCACTCACCCCCAAGCTGTCGGCCGTCATCACCGCCACGGTGTGCAGCCAGGTCGAGCGATGCGAATAGACCACGCCCTTGGGATTGCCGGTCGTACCACTCGTGTAACACATCGACGCGGCCTGGTTCTCGTCGAGTCGCGGCCACTCGACGGCGTCAGCGGTGGCCAGCAGGTTCTCGTAGTCGTGGATCGGCCGGCCGCCATCGGGACTGGGTACCTCGCCCCGACCGTCGTCCATGACGACGATGTGGCGCACCGTCTCGAACGAGTCCACCAAGGGCCAGAGCAACCCCAGCAGGGATCGGTCGACAAAGATCACCTCGTCCTCGGCGTGGTTGACGATGTAGGTGATCTGCTCGGGGAACAGGCGGATGTTGAGGGTGTGCAGCACCCGGCCGCTGCACGGCACCGCGAACCAGAGCTCGAGGTGGTGGGCCGTGTTCCACCCGAAGGTGGCGACCCGCCCGTCGGCGGCAATGCCCAGATCGTCGAGCACGCCCGCCAGCCGACGGGATCGGCCGGCCCACTCGCCGTAGGTCTCGCGCTCGATACCGGTCGCCGTCGCCGTCACGATCCCCTTGGTGGGAAACAGCGTCTCGGCGCGGTTGAAGAAGTGATCGAGCGTCAGCGGCCGATCCTGCATGAGTCCCTGCATGGCGTTTCCCCCGGAAGTCGTCGTCGAGCAAGCGGGTCCGAGCGTACGTGCTCGACCCTCGACGAGGTCGGGCTGCGTGCCTCGTGATTCTCGGTTCGGGAGACTCAGGCTTCGAGCTCTGCGAGACTGCGGTCCCGTGACGGAGAGCGACGCGTCCCCAGCCCGGCGACCCCGCCATCACCTCGTCCTGGTGACGGCGCCGATCATCGCGCTGCTGATCGCCAGCAACCTGGGCAACGCCTTTGCACCGTCGCTCCTGCTCGATCATCCGCTGCTGCTGATCGCCCTGAACCCGAGCAATCGCAACTTCATCTTCGTGGCCGGCCGGGTCGACCCGGTGTCGTACTTCCTCGTCGGCACGCTGCGGCTCCTGGCGCCAGACCCGTTCTTCTTTCTGCTCGGCCGCTGGTACGGCGAGGCGGCGATCAGGTGGATGGAGCGTCGCACGCCGACCTACGGCCAGCTCATGCGGACGCTCGAGCGGTGGTTCGCCAAAGCGCGCTGGCTCCTCGTGACGACGATCCCGAACAACCCGGTGTGCCTGCTGGCCGGCGCCAGCGCCATGGCCGTCAGCATCTTCGTCGTGCTCGACGTGGTCGGCACCCTCGGCCGTCTGGTGCTGTTGCGCTGGCTGGGCAAGGCCTTCCAGGCCCCAATCGACTGGGTGCTGCACCTCGTCGCCCAGTACCGCTGGCCGCTGCTGGCCATCACCGTCGCCGCGGTGGGCTTCACCGTGCTGCGCGAGTGGCGAGCCGGTACGTCCGAGATCGAGCAGCTGATCGATCTCGACGACGAACTGGGTACGGCCCAGCCGTCCGACCCAGCGGCAGAACCCACGGGTGACACCGTGGGCGAGACCGGTGAGCCACCGGCCACGGCCTGACGAACAACCTGACGGCAAGCGTCGGCCGGGTCGCCAGAGATTTCGACGAAGCGGACTCAGTCGGGGTCAGTCGTCGCCTTCGGGTCGTGCACTGTTGGCCACGAGCCCCGGAACCTCACTCTTCGAAACAGCGAAGTAAACCGCCACCACCACATCGATGGCGAACGACGCGGTGGGACTCACCAGGGCGACGGCGATCGCCGCGACATAGACGACACCACCGAGCAACGCTCGACGGGCCCCCACGGGGAAGGCGGCGCGGGCCGGCTCGGCGACCATCTGCGGATGCTGGGCGAGATAGCGCCATCCCCAGGCAAGCGAGAGCCCCATCAACAACATGGTCGATGCGTAGAGCACCGCCGCCACCCGAGCCTCCGAGAAGCCCTGGTCGGCGTACGGCGCGGCGATCGCCGTCGGCCAGGGAATGATCGAGACGAACAGCAGGAAGGCCAGTGCCCGCTCGAGGAATCGCCGGTTGATCGAGCACCGCGCTCATCATCCCGTGGTGCTCGATCCAGATGATCCCGATGGTCACGAACGAAACCAGGTACGCGGCATACGCCGGCCATTGCTGCAGCAACTCATGACCCAGGTCGTGGTCTGGGCGCGGCAGGTCGAGCACCAACAGGGTCAGGGCGATGGCGAAGACGCCGTCGATCAGGGCCTTCAATCGTCCTGGACCCAACGGGTTGGCTGCCTTTCCTGCGGGGTGCGGTCCCGGTCCGCGGTCTGGGTCGTCTGCGTGGCGATGGCCGTGGTCGGCGTGAACACGACGGCGGTGGGAGTTGCCTCGCGGGGTGTCGCCGATGAGTTGGGCGCGTCGGTCACTCGCTCGAATGGATCATGAGCGCCTACCTCGTCACCGCCGCCGCCTTCGCCCTGATCGGCGGCCGCATGGGTGACGTGGTCGGTCGGTCCCGCACGTTGCTCATCGGCCTGGCGATCATGACCGCCGGGTCGATCGTCGCCGCCCTGGCACCGGGCACCGATGTGCTCATCGCCGGGCGCGCCGTGCAGGGTGTCGGTGCCGCCCTGATCATGGCGAGCTCGATTGAGGTCGTCGCGGCCTATGCGCCGGTCTCGGGGCCTATGAAGGGCTTCCGGGCTCGGGGTGTGGTCTACGCCATCGGCTTCGGGATCGGTCCGCTGGTCGGCGGTCTGCTCACCGACACCCTTTCGTGGCGGGCCGTGTTCTGGATCGAGGCGATCGGCTTGCTCGCCGCCGCGGTGCTGGCCCGTCCACTGCTGCACTCCACCGCCCGGCTGTCGAAATCGCCAACGCGCGATATTCTCGGTGCCGGGCTGGCCGCAGGATCGGTCTTTCTGGTGGTATTCGGCGTCTCGCGCAGCCGGACCTGGGGATGGTGGTCGGGGCCGATGGCACTGCTGACCCTGGTCGTCATCGGCCTGGGGGTGTGGCTGGTCAAGGTCGAATCGAGGACGCAACGTCCGCTCATCCATCGAGTGGTGCTGCGCGATCCTTCGGTGATCGGCGCCAACCTGGCCACGCTCGGTGCCTCGATCGGCATGATCGGCCTGTG
>JAYUBX010000325.1:0-5400 GCA_043740665.1 Candidatus Neomicrothrix sp. | reverse complement strand
CCCGGGCGGCGGCGAGTGCCGCAACTCGAGGGCGGTGTGGTTCGCCAGCTTCATGGCGAGGGCCGACCGAGCGTTGCCGGTCAGGTCGAGCACCCGCATGAGGAAGGTCCGGATCACCCGGTATTGGTCGTGCGTGAGTGACGAGGTGTCGATCGACTTCACGTAGGACTCATAGCCGAACGGAGCCGGGAAGCTCATGGCCGTGGCCGCGGTGGCTGACGCGGCCCGTTCGCGCAGCACCAGCGTCCCGGCGCTGAGGTCACCCAGGCGCTGGTTCTGCCGGGTGAAGATCACCGAGAGCACCGCCACCGAGCCGAAGGTGATCCACAACTCGAACAGGCCGAGAATGCCCCGGATCGCCGCGTGGCGGAACCGGACCGGTCCGCCCTCGATCGTCACGACCCGCAGCCCGAGGGCGGCCTTGCCCAACGTGCGGCCGTTCCACAGGCTCTCCATGGCGATCGGATACCCGAGGATCACGAGGAAGGCCAGCACGATCAACAAGATGGCCGCGACGGTGCCGCCGCCACCGCCCACGACCCGGGCCAGAAAAGTACTGGCGATCGTGATCGCCAGCAGGACGACGAGTTGCAGGGCCACGTCGAGCAGCTCGGCAAGAGTGCGGGAACCGACGCCAGCCGTCTCGAATTCGAGGAGCACGGCCTCGGGGGTGACGATGCCGCTCGGCAGTTGCATGCTCACGCTGGACTACCGTAAACGGCGCGTGGACATCGACGGTTACATCGCCCGAAACGAACCGACCTGGCAGCGGCTCGCTCAGCTCACCAGCCGGGCCCGACGCCAGATCGGTGACCTCGCCCCCGACGAGCTCGACGAGCTGATCCAGCTCTATCAGCGCACGTCGGCCCAGCAGTCCTACGTCCGCACCTATTTCCATGATGGTGCGCTGACCAACCGCCTCACCCGCCTGGTCGCCGACGCATCGGGCGTGATCTACGGCAAGCGAGCCCGCACGTCGCGACCGATCCGCACGTTCTTCGCGGTGTCGTACCCGGCTGCGGTCTGGGACTCGCGCCGCTTCATCCTCATTGGTGTTGCCTTGGTCTTCGTGCCGGCGCTGATGATGGGGGCCTGGCTCATGCACGATCGGCGGGCCCTCGACGCCTCGGCCTCGCCGGCCGAGCGCACCACGTACGTGCACGACCAGTTCGAGCAGTACTACTCCAACCAGCCTCACGCGCTGTTCTTCACCCACGTCACGGTCAACAACATCGGCGTGTCGTTTCTCGCCTTCGCCGGCGGGGCCGCGTTCTGCGTGTTCGGCGCGCTCATGCTCGTACAGAACGGCGTCGCCCTCGGGCAGGCCGCAGCCTGGATGATCAGTGAGGGCGACACCGCGCGGTTCTTCGGACTGATCCTGCCCCACGGTCTGCTCGAGCTGAGTGCCATCTGCATCGCCGGAGGTGCCGGCCTGCGGCTGGGGTGGACCCTGATCGCCCCAGGCGATCGCACCCGTGGAGCCGCGATGGCCGAACAGGGACGACGGTCGATCGTCATCGTGATCGGGCTCATGACCATGTTCGTCGCCGCCGGCACCATCGAAGGATTCGTCACGGGCAGCGGACTCGCCCCCGCACCCCGGGTCGTTATCGGCGTCGCCGCGTGGATCGCGTACATGACCTACCTGATCGTGCAGGGCCGAGCCGCCGCGGCGCGTGGCTTCAGTGGAGAACTGGGCGAGGTAGATCGCGCCGCTGACCAGCTCGTCGCCCACCAGCTCGCCCTCGTCTAGTACTGCGGACTAGAGGCGGCCGGTCGCCTTGACCTTCAGGTAGGCGTCGGCCAGCGCCGGGGCCAGCCGCCCGGGCGGCGCGTCGACGACCGTCGCTCCCATCCCCCGCAATCGGGCGGTGGTGCGCCGGCGCTCGTCGAGGGCCTGCACCGCGGCCGCTTTGCGATAGGCGCCGGCGCCATCGAGCGGTGTGGCGACGGCCCACCGCACCACGTCAGGATCCTGCACGGCCGCCACCACGACCAGGTGGTTGCGGCTGATCAGCGGCAGGGCGGGCAGCAGCGTCTCGCCGACGGCCTGCTCGACCAGGTCGGTGAACAGCACCAGCATCGCCCGGCGTCGAAAACGGGCCAGCGTCGCCGCAAACGCGCCGAGGTAGTCGCTCTCGGCCAGCTCGGGCTCGAGCTGGTACATGGCCTCGGTCACCCGACCGAGTTGCTCGCTGCGGTGGGCCGGGGGCACGACCGCCCGGACCTCACGATCGAACACCACGAGACCGGCCCGGTCGCCGAGGCGGGTCGCCACCGCCGTCAACATCATCACCGCGTCCATGGCGTGTTCGACCCGCGGCACGCCATCGACCCGCCCGGCCATCACCCGGCCATTGTCGAGCAGGCTGATCACCGTCTGGTTTCGTTCGGCCCGATAGGTGCGCACGATCGCCTTGCCGGCGCGCGCCGTGGCTGACCAGTCGATGCGACGGAACTCGTCGTCGACCGAGTAGTCGCGCAACTGATCGAACTCGGTGCCGCCGCCCCGGCCCTGTGCCGACCGCAGACCGATCTCCAGGATGCGCGCCCGGTTGATCCGCAGCTCGGCTTCGTCCCGCGATTTGAAGGGCGGGTAGACCCGCAGCACCGAGACCTGACGTCGCGACCGCTGGCGCGACGCCAACCCCAGCGGTCCGTCGACCCGCACCGTCAGCTCGCCGATGGTGAACCGACCCCGCCGGGTTGGCCGCAGCTCGGTGCGCACCTCGACCGACCCCTCGCCGGCAATCGTGACGCGAGCGCGCCGGAACCCGGCTCCGAGCGATGGCGCCAGCTCGTCGGCGAACCCGATCCGTTGGCGTCGGCGGGACGGATTGGTCACCACCCACGTCAACCAACCCGACGTACCCAGCACGATCACGTCGGGTAGTTCTCGGCTGACTTCGACGGCGTCGGGACGCCCGGCCATGGCCCAGTCGACCAGAGCCAGAGCCAGCAGCAGGCCGTTGACGGCGAACAGGGCCCAGCCGCGGTCGAGCCCAATGATCGCGATCGACGCGACCAGGGCCACCAGGGCCAACCGGCGAGTAGGGATGGGCACCCGACGCCCGCTACCGCGGAACCGGGACGGCGGCCAGGATGCCGTCCAACACGCCGTCGGCAGTGGCCCCCTCGAGCTCGAGTTCGGGGCGCAGCAGCAGGCGGTGCCGCAGGGCCGGCTTGGCCACCGCCTTGATCTCGTCCGGGGTCACGAAGTCGCGCCCGGCCAGCCAGGCCCACGCCTTGGCCGCGTGCAACAGTGCCGTCGCGCCACGCGGCGAAACACCCAGGGTCACCGACGGCGAATCGCGGGTGGCCCGAACCAGAGCCACCGCGTAGGCGAGCACCGGCGCCTCGACCCGCAGGTGGTCGATCTGCAGGCGGGCGGCGGCCAGATCGGCCGCGGTCGCCACCGGACGAATACCCGAGGCCACCACGTCGTGGGGATCCAGGCCGCGATCGTGGCGCGCCAGCATCTCCTGCTCCTGCTCGAAGGTCGGATACCCGACCTGCAACTTGAACAGGAACCGGTCGAGCTGCGCCTCGGGCAGCGGATAGGTGCCCTCGTACTCGACCGGGTTCTGGGTCGCCACGACGATGAACGGATCCGGAAGCGGATGGGTGATCCCCTCGATCGAGACCTGATGCTCTTCCATCGACTCGAGCAGCGCCGCCTGGGTCTTGGGCGGCGTGCGGTTGATCTCGTCGGCCAGCAGCAGATTGGTGAAGACGGGGCCCTCCCGAAACCGGAAGGTCGACTCACGGGGTTCGAAGATGACCTGACCGATCACGTCAGACGGCATCAGGTCCGGCGTGAACTGCAGCCGTTTGAAGTCAAGGTCCAGCGCCGCGGCCACCGCCTTGACCAACAAGGTCTTGGCTGTGCCCGGCACCCCTTCGAGCAGCACGTGGCCCCGCACCAGCAGGGCCGCCACCAGGCCCGAAAGGGTGCCTTCCTGCCCGACCACGACCTTGCCGACCTCGTCGCGCAGCGCCAGGATCGGGCCGCGCGGATCGCGGGCCTCGGCCAGCGATGCCGGGGATGGGGGTTCAGGGGGTAGTGCCATGCAGGACCTCCGTCCGGATGATGTCGATATCGCGCGCCAGGTCGAGCAGCTCGTCCTCGGTGCGGATCGGGGTGTCGCTGACCGCTCGGGCGACGCGGTCGATGTCGACGTCGCTGCGGGCCGCGGTGACCTGGGCGATGACGGCGGCCGGCGCACCGGGCGCCAGACCCATGCGCTCGGCCAGTCGGCGCCGCAGATCGGCGCGCAGCAGACGTGCGGCCCGGTCAGGGTCGTGGGTCTGCTGCAGCAGGTTGCCCACCGCGGCCACCAGTTCCGACCCGCCGATCTGCACCAGTTGTGGTTCGAGCACCGGGGGGCCGAACCGACGGGCCCGCCACCAGGCATAGATCAGGAACGCCACGACGAGCTGGAGGAAGGCCAGGCGTACCCCGATCGAGATGAGGTCCGACGCGCGGGTGTGCTGGCCGCCACCGCCGCTCATGCCCCACAGGACGGCGACCCGAGTACCCGTGCGCGGGGCCATCAGGTCGACCGCCAGCGCCGCGTTGTCGTACTGACCGAGGGCCTGGTTGACCCACACCCCGGGGCTTCCCAACGCGACGACGTGGCCGCGGCCAGTCGGTTGGTCGACCACGAACGCGGCGCCCGTGTCGTCGGTGAAGCATCCGGCCGCTCGTTCGGACACCTCGAACCGTGCGCCCGACCCCATCGGCGCCACCCGGTCGATGTTGGCCAGGGCCCGGATCTGACAATCACCGCGGGGCAGGCTCACCGTGATCAATCCCAGCAGGTCGCTCGACCCGCTCACCCCGGGGCTGAACGACGAATGGGGATCGGTCACGACCAGGGTGCCTCCCTGTTCGACCCAGCGAGTGAGGTCGTCGGTCATCGCCGGCGAGGTGGTATCCGACAGCAGGACGGCCACCGAAGTGCTGGCATCGGGCGCCGAGGACCGGACATCGACCGACGCGCCGGCCTCACCGAGCAGCAGGGTGAGCGCCTTGGTGCCGCTGGGTGAGGTCGAGGCGGGGTCGAGTGGCGACTTGGGCGCGGTCGGACCCCCGGCGGCGAGGGCGACCAGCACCAGCCCGACGACGATGGCCCCCCAGAGCCACAGCCGGCCCGACGACCGGCTGACGACAGCCGTTCCACCGGTCGAGGCCGCCGCGGCGGCGCTCATGCCGACACCGGATCGAGATCAAGAATGACCTCGGCCGCCTTCGTGGGTTTGCCGGCCCGGTCGACGACCAGAGCGGCCAGGTGCTGGAACCGGGCGGACTCGTCCGGTCCGGTCGAGACATCGCCGTACCACGCCTGCTCGAATAGCTCGGTGGCGGCGGCGAAGTCGGCGGCGGCGGCCGGAAGGGTG
>JAYUBX010000324.1:0-2300 GCA_043740665.1 Candidatus Neomicrothrix sp. | reverse complement strand
CCCGTATGTCATCAAGGAGCCTCAGCTCACCGCCCTTCTCGAGTCGTTCCACCTGAACGCTCCCGCTTGAGCCCTAGGGGGCCGCTGGAAGCGGGGGAGTCGGGGTCATCGGTGTGCTCACGACCGGATCGGCGTGCGATCATCGGGGCATGGCTGAGCCCACCGAATCCAAGGTCGTCGTCGTCACCGGGTCGAACACCGGCATCGGCAAGGAGACCGCCGTGGGCCTCGCCGCCCTCGGCTGGACCATGGTGATGGCCTGCCGCAACCTCACCAAAGCGGCCGAGGCGGCCGCGGAGGTGCGCCAGCGGTCCGACAACGACGATGTGCACGTCGTGGCCCTCGACCTCGCCGACCTGACCTCGGTGACTGCGTGCGCCGATGAGATCTTGTCGCGCTGGGACCGCCTCGACGTGCTGGTCAACAACGCCGGTGGGGTGTGGTCGACCCGCCAAGAGACGGTCCAGGGGTTCGAGCAGACCTTTGGGGTCAACCACCTCGGTCCGTTCGTGCTGACGGCGGTGCTGCTCGATCGGCTGAAGGCGTCGGCCCCGAGCCGCATCGTGAATCTGGCCTCGGTCGGTCACCATTTCGCGACCGGCGGCGTCGGGTTCGCCGACCTGCAGAGCGAGAACAGGTACGCCGCCATGGATGCTTACGCCAAGTCGAAGCTGGCCAATGTGTTGTTCACCCGGGGTCTGGCCAAGCGACTCGAGGGAACGGGGGTCACGGCCACGTGCGCCCATCCCGGACCCGTGCGCAGCGGCTTCGGCATGGATGGCGACCTCGGTGGCCTCATGGGGTTCGGCAACAAGCTGATACGGCCGTTCGAGATCTCGTCGGCGGCGGGGGCCAAGACGTCGATCTACCTGGCGGCTGATCCGGCCGTCGAAGGCGAGTCGGGCGGCTACTACGTGCGGCGCAAGCCCGGCCACATGTCCAAGAACGCGCAGTCCGATGCGGCCGTTGAGCAGCTCTGGACCGTGAGCGAGCAGCTGGTGAGTGACGCCGGCTTCGCCGTGGCCTGATCGGACGGGTCCGGCGGGCAGCCGGTGGTGCTCGCGGTGTGGCGCGGTCGCGTGGACCGATAGGACGTGCCCCCCTCTCGCCGACACCGGTTCGTCCGCTCGACGGGATCGATCGTGCTCGCCACGGTCGTTCTCGCGTCGATGGCGGTGAGCTGCGGCTCGTCCTCATCCAAGGACACGGCGAGTGGTGGCTCCGGCTCCACTGCGGCTGATACCGCCGTCCCCGAAACCACGATCGTGGCCGGGCCGCCGCCCGCTCCTGAGAGGCCACCGACCACGGACCGCACCATGGCCCTGGCCCAGAAGATCGGGGGCGACATCTCCCTGAAGTCGGTCGTCGCCTCGGGCCGGGGGCTCGTGTTCGCCGAGAACATGATGTACAAGCATTCGGTCACCGTCTCCGCCAGCGATGGCTCGCTCAAGACGACGATCCCCGACACGGTCAAGCTGTCCGACTACGGGTTCGATCAGTACACCGGCGCCAGCTACCAGGGCGCGCCGGTTGAGGTGGCATTCGCCCCCGACGACGCCCACGCCTATGTGACAACCTATTCGATGTACGGCAAGGGCTTCGGGCCCGAGGGCAACGACAACTGCCAGAAGAACAACAAGGTCGACTCGAGCTTCGTCTACCGGATCGACACGTCGACGGCTGGCCATCGATCAGGTCATCGCCGTCGGCAAGGTGCCGAAGTACGCCGCCACCACGCCCGATGGGCGCGACCTGTTGGTGAGCAACTGGTGCAGCTATGACTTGAGCGTGGTCGACCTGGCGACGGCCAAGGAGGTCAAGCGCATACCGCTCGGCCCCTATCCCCGCGGCATAGGCACCGGTCCCCGCCACGTGATGATCAGCCCCGACGGCAAGGCCCTGTACGCCACGCTCAATTCCGAAGGCAAGGTTGTCAAGATCGACGCCGCCACCGGCAACATCTGGGTGGCGTGCTACGTGGGCACCATCATGGTGTTCACCGACAAGTAAGCGCCGGCCAGGTCGACTCAGCGTCGGTGGATCTCGGCCTGCCAGAGTCCGGTGACCTCGTCGGGGCCCAGGGTGGCCGCGGCGGCGACCAGCCAGGTCAGCACCGTCTCGCAGTCGCCGTCGGGGTCGTCGCTGACCGGCACGCTCAGCACCAGGCCGCGCCGGGTGCTGTCGTTGACGACCTTCCAGTCGGCCGGCACCGGGGTGCCGCCGTCGCGCAGCTGACGCACCGCGAAGCGGCCGGCCGGATGCTCGAGACCCACCGACGCCGGCTCTGGGGCGCGCCGAGT
>JAYUBX010000323.1:0-10676 GCA_043740665.1 Candidatus Neomicrothrix sp. | reverse complement strand
GTGGTCGACGCCACTGGGCACGCGGTGATCCCGGGGCTGCACAACTGCCACCTGCATTCGGGGCTGTTGCGGGGCACCGCCGAGTCGATGGCGCTGTGGGACTGGCTCGAGGCCTACGTCGACCCGGCGCACAAGGCGATGACCCCCGAGATCGCCGAGGCCGCCAGTTGGCTGGCCTACACCGAGGGGCTGCGGGCCGGCACGGTGTCGGTGATGGACATGTGGCGCTTCATGGAAGGCTCGGCTCGCGCCGCCGAGCAGATCGGTATCCGAGCGACGCTCGTGCCCTACGTGGCCGACCTGCCGGGCTACGACTACTTCGAGACGCTCGAGTCGAACCTGGCCCTGTTGCAGAGCCATCGGGTGGCGGCCGACGGTCGGGTTCGCACCTGGCTGGGGCTCGAGCATCTTTTCTACTGCTCGCCTGAGGCGTTCCGGCGGGCGGCGGACCTGGCTCGTGAATACGACACCGGCATCCACACCCATTCGAGCGAGAGCATCTGGGAGGTGCAGGAGTCGCTCAAGCGATTCGGCCGCCGCCCCATCGAGGAGTTCTACAACCGGGGCATCCTCGGCGAGGACACGGTCGTGGCTCATTGCGTCTGGCTCGACGACCGCGAGATCGAACTGCTGGCCCAGACCGGCACGTCGGTCGCGCACTGTCCGTGCTCGAACATGAAGCTGGCGTCGGGTCCGGCCCGGGTCGGCGACTTCCGAGCCGCCGGCATCGACGTCGGGCTCGGTTCGGACGGCGAGAAGGAGAACAACAACCTCGATCTGCTCGAAGAGATGAAGTTCGCCTCGCTGCTGCAAAAGGTGTCGCGGCTCGACCCGACCGTGGGCGATCCGTGGGACATCCTCGACATGGCCACGCTGGCCGGGGCGCGTGCCCTCGGACTCGACGACGTGTCGGGATCGCTCGAAGCCGGCAAGCGAGCCGACATCGTGACCGTCGACCTGCGGCGCCTGCACTTCGTGCCGGTGCTGCACGGTCGCGACTTCAACGTCGCCGCCCACTTGGTGTTCTCGGCCGCCGGTGCCGACGTCGACCACGTATGGGTCGACGGCCGACTGCTCGTGTCGGGCGGCGAGGTGCGGTCGGTGGATGCGACGATGGTGGCAGCCCGGGCCCAAGCAGCCGCCGAGGAACTCTTCGAACGACGCCGAGCCCTGCAGGAGGCCGAAGCATGACCACCACACCATCCGAGACCGAGCCCACGTTCTACGACTCCCTGGTGACTGACCTCGACGAGCGTCGGGCCCTGCTCGAGGGCGACGCCGCCTCGTTCTTCAACCGACCCATGGGCGAGCAGGAACTCATCGAGTACCTCTCGTTTCAGGCGTACTACGAGCTGCGGGCCGCCCAGTTCATCGGCCGCTGGCTGTCCGACACCCCCGAGCGCGACGCCTTCGTGCTGCTGGCCCAGCAGGTCGAGGACGAGGCCAACCACTACGAGTACTGCATGCGGGCCCTCGCTCGTCGGGGAGTCACCTCGATCGACACCTGGAAGCCCGAACCCGAATGGGAAGAATGGATCGACGTCTGGTATCCGTCGGGCGCCGACACCATCGAGCGGGTCGCCGCCCACAACCTCACCGGCGAAATGGGGGCGTGCCAGGCCTTCCTCGAGATCAAGCCTCGGCTGCCGGTCGACGTGCAGAAGACCTTCGATCGCATCATCCCCGACGAGCAGTTCCACATGCGGCTGGGCCGACAGGTGATCGAGAAGTACTGCACCAACGACGACGCCCGGTCCCGGGTGCGCCATCGGGTACTGCACACCTTCGAGCTCGAACAGGCCGGCCGGGTGGCGTACAACCGGCGGATGGCAGCGTTGGGCGTGGCTGATCTGGACGCTGACACCCCACCGCTGGGCTGAGTGCGAGGAGACATCGTGACCGAGTTCGTACCCATCATCGACATCGGCGGCTGGGACGCGGGCGACGCCGACCGGCGCCATCAGATCGCCGGTGAGACCGATCGGGCTTGCCGTGATGTTGGGTTCCTGCAGGTCGTCGGCCATGGCGTACCGGCCGCCATCATCGAGCCCCTGCTGGCGGCCAGCGACGCGTTCTTCGGTCAGTCACTGGCCGACAAGGTGGCCTACGAGTCGCCCTCGCCCGAGCTGAATCGCGGCTACGCCAGCCTCGGCTCCGAATCATTGAGCTACAGCCTGGGGGTCGACGCGCCGCCCGACCTGTTCGAGGCCTTCAACATCGGCACCGACGATCTCGACGATGACGACCCGGTGATCGTCGCCGAACGCCATCGGATCCTGGCCCCCAACGTCTGGCCCGACTCGATGCCTGGTTTCCGCCAGGCGCTGGTCGGTTACTTCGACGAGGTGGCGGCGCTGGCCCATCGTCTGACCTCGATCTTCGCCGTCGCCCTCGACGTGGACGAGGACTTCTTCGCCGACAAGACCGACCACTCGACCGACACCATGCGCATGATCCGCTACGAGCGCCAGCCCGGAAGCCCTGATCCGTTGCCGGGTCAGGTCCGGATGGGCGCCCACACCGACTACGGCATCGTGACCGTGCTCTACGCCGACCCGGTACCGGGCCTGCAGATCGTCGGTCCCGAGGGGGTTTGGCACGACGTGGTGCCCGCCCCGGGGGCGTTGCTGGTGAACCTGGGCGACCTGTTGGCCGAGTGGACGAACGACCGCTGGCGCTCGACCCTGCACCGCGTGGTGCCACCACCGGTCGGTGACACCGAGCCGGCCCGGCGGCGGTCGGTGGCGTTCTTCCACGATGGCAACTATGACGCGCTGGTCGAGGTATTGCCTACCTGCACCTCGGCCGACAACCCGCCCAGGTATCCGCCGATCCGGGCCGGCGATCACCTCATGGCCAAGCTCACCGCCCCCCGAGATGGCGTGCCCTCGACCGCCACCGATTTCGCCGGCGACCGCCTCATCGCCATCACCCCCTAAAGCCGCACCCTCCCCGGCCCAAAAGCGCAACCTTCCCCGTTTTTGCGCACCAGGGTGCGCATTTTCAGGGAAGGTTCGGGCTGGCCGGGGTGGTCGGGATGGTCGGGCTAGGGGACGATGGATTGCAGGCGGGTGGCGGCGGCGCGGTGGCGGGTGAGGCGGTCCTCGACATCGGGGGTCACCAGCACACCGTCGGCGACGATCGAGCGGCCGGCGACGATGGTGTGACGGGGAGCGGTCGGTCCGCAGCGCAGCCACGCCTCGATCGGGTCCGACAGGGCGCCCGCGAACTGGATCCCCTCGAGCGACCAGACGGCGACGTCGCCGACGGTGCCGACCGCCAACTGGCCGATCTCGCCGTCGCGGCCCAGGCATCGGGCGCCCCCTCGGGTCGCCATAGCGAGGGCGTCGCGGGCCTGCATGGCCTCGGGTCCGCCCCGCAGGCGGCCCAGCAGCAGAGCGTTGCGGCTCTCCATCCACAGTGACGCCGAGTCGGTCGACGACGAGCCATCGCAGCCGATGCCGACCGGCACGCCGGCGGCCCGGTATTCGGAGATCGGGGCCAGACCGGCGCCGATCATCTGGTTCGAGCTGGGGCAGTGGGCCACGCCGGTGCCCCAGGTTGCCATCTTGGCGATCTCGGCCGCGTTCGGATACACACAGTGGGCCACCCACGAACGGTCCGACGCCCAGCCGACGTCCTCGAAGTACTCGAGCGGCCGGCATCCGTAGACGTCGAGGCAGTAGGTGTCCTCGTCGACGTCCTCGGCCAGATGGGTGTGCAGTCGCACGTCGAGGCGCTCGGCCAACTCGGCGGTGGCTCGCATGAGTCCGGGCGTCACCGAGAACGGCGAGCAGGGGGCGAGGGCGACCTGCACCATGGCGTCTCGGCCACGCTGGTGATGTTGGCCGACGAGCCGTTCCCTGTCGGCCAGGATCGTGTCGTCGTCCTGCACGACCGAGTCGGGAGGCAGGCCGCCGTCCTTCTGCGACCGACTCATCGAGCCGCGCGTGGCGTGGAACCGTAGGCCCAACTCGGTCGCCGCGGTGATCTCGGCGGTGATGAGATCGCCACCGCCGGCGGGGTGCACGTAGAGGTGATCCATCGACGTGGTGCAACCACCGAGGGCGAGCTCGGCCAGACCGATCCAGGCCGACAGGTAGGCCGACTCCTCGTCGAGACCGGCCCAGATCGGGTAGAGCGTCGTGAGCCAGCCGAACAGGTTCGATGACGTGGCCGGGCGGTAGGCGCGGGTGAGGTTCTGGTAGATGTGATGGTGGGTGTTGATCAGCCCCGGCGTCACCAGGCAGCCATTGGCCCGGATGGTGCGGGTAGCGGTCGGCTCGGTACCCGGTAGGCCCACGCCGACGACTTGGCCGCCGGTGATCGCCACCCAGCCGCCGACCAGTTCGCGCCGATCGTCGTCGCAGGTGGCCACGAGTTCGGCGTCCCTGATCAGCAGGTCGGCGGGCACGTTCGCATCGGACAAGTTGGAAGAGGGAGCCATTGGGTCAGCTTTCCGTCGCTGGTCGGCGGCGTCAACGTCACCGATCAGGTGTTCACCGAGCGGTCACGCGCCGTGACGTCCGGCCCCGTCGGCGAAGCGGGTCACGCCCTCGAGGGTCTCTGGTGACGACAGGGTGTCGAGGGCGAGCTCGGTCTCGCGTGCGAGGGCGCCGGGCAGGTCGAGCGACCACTGGTCGTAGCTCGAACGTCGGTCGTTGCGCAGGCAGTGCTGGGGCAGGGCGGCCAACTCGCCGGCCAGGGTGACGGCGGCGGTGAGGGCCTGGCCGGGGGCGACCAGGCGGTTGACCAGGCCCATGCGCAGGGCCTCGTCACCCGAGACGCCCCGCCCGGTGAGCATCAGGTCAAGGGCATGACTGTGGCCGATCAGGCGGGGCAGCCGGATGGTGCCGCCATCGACCAGCGGAACGCCCCACCGCCGGCAGTAGACCCCGAAGACGGCGTCCGACGCGGCCACCCGAAGGTCGCACCAGACCGCGAGCTCGATGCCACCGGCCACCGCGAAGCCCTCGACCGCGGCGATCACCGGTTTGTCGAGCAGCATGCGGGTGGGGCCCATCGGACCGTCGAGCGAGACATCAGCGTCGACCCGGTTGGCCCGGCGGCCCCCCTCGCTGGTCATCGCCTTCAGGTCAGCTCCGGCGCAGAAGGTGCCACCCGCGCCGGTGAGCACGGCGATGGCCAGGTCGGGGTCGGCATCGAAGGCCCGGAACGCCGCGACCAGCGCGGCGGCGGTCGGACGGTCGACCGCGTTGCGAGCCTCGGGCCGGTCGATGGTGACCACCAGCACCGGCCCGCGAGCCTCGGTGCGAACGGTCGGCGGGGTTTGGGTGTCAGTCATGGGTCCTCCGGACGTAGGGGGCTGGACGGGATCGACTCGGTTCGGCGCGTTGCGCGCGCTCGACCGGCGCCGTCGGCGGCCGACCACCACTGCCAGTCGGTGATCTCGATCTCGATGACCGGTCCGGCCGGACGAATCGTCTGATAGGGCGCGTACTTGGCAATGAGGGCTCCCACGTCGTCCGCCGGCTCTACTCGGGCTCGGCCGTCCAGTCGGATCCACCACAGCGTCGTCCAATCGTCGTCGTAGTGGTCGATCAGCAGGCTGACGTCGGGTTGATCGGTCACGTTGGCGAGTCGCTGCAACCGGCGGGTCGTCTTGGGTTTGTGGTCGACGGCGATCACGATCCGCGCCCGAGAGGTGTCGCCGTCGAGGGCGAAGGTCACCGGCACCAGGTCGGGCCGGCCGTCGGGGCCGATGGTGGCGAGCCGCGCCACTCGCGCCCGCTTCACCCGCTCCCACGCGCCCCCGAGGTCCACCGCCTGACCCTACCCAGCTCGCTGCCCGGCTTGGGGTCCGCGGTAGCGTGGCGGCCATGGCGTCGATGACCGGCAATCGCACGTTCGACGAGCTGGCGGTGGGCGATGCCACCAGCATCACGCGCCAGCTGACCCCCGACGATGTGTCGCTGGTGGCCACGATGGCTCGTGGTCTGCTGGTCGAAGAGGACGACGGCACCGACGGCGCCCATCGGCTGACCACCTCGAACGTGGGGTTCGCCGGATGGGTGGCGGCGCTGGTGCCGACGGTGCTGGCCACCGCGCTCCCGGGCCCGGGCACGGTCTACCGCGGCCAGTCCTTCCGGTATTTCGGCGAGATCCACGCCAATGACGTGATCACGCTCACGGTCACGGTCACCGAGAAGCACGAGGGTGATCACACGGTGCTGCTCGACTGCGTCGCCCTCGACCAGCGCAATCGCACGGTGATGACTGGCGTGGCCGAGGTGGTTGCCCCCACCACCCATCGAGACGGCCGGCCCGGGGTCGTGCCCGACGTGGTCTTCCACGATCACCAGCATTACGAGGCGCTCATCGAGGCGTGCCGGGGCCAGGACCCCGTGCCGACGGCGGTGGCCTACCCGTGTGAGGAGAGCGCTCTGTTGGGCGCGGTCGAGGCCGGCGACGCCGGCATCATCGTGCCCATCCTCGTCGGCCCCGAGGCCGAGATCCGTCAGCTGGCCGCCACCATCGGGGTCTCATTGGACGGAATCGAGATCGTCGACAGGGCCGACCCCGCCGCGTCAGCAGCCACGGCGGTGCAGATGGTGCGGGATCGCCGGGCGCTCATGGTGATGAAGGGCAGCCTGCACACCGACGAGCTCATGCGAGCGGTCGTCAATCGCGACACCGGGCTGCGAACCAGTCGACGGGTCAGCCACGTGTTCATGTTCGACGTGCCGACCTATCCCAAGCCCCTGTTCGTGACCGATGCGGCGATCAACATCGCACCGACGCTGGTCGAGAAGGCCGATATTTGCCGCAACGCGATCGAGCTCGGTCACGCCGTCGGCATCGAGCAGCCCAAGGTGGCGATCCTCAGCGCGGTCGAGATCGTGAACCCGGCCATGCCGTCGACCCTCGACGCCGCCGCGCTGTGCAAGATGGCCGACCGGGGCCAGATCACCGGTGGTGTGCTCGACGGCCCGCTGGCCATGGACAACGCCATCAGCCCCGCGGCGGCGCTCACCAAGCACATCGTCTCGCCGGTGGCCGGTGATGCCGACATCCTGCTGGTGCCCGACCTCGAGGCCGGCAACATCCTCTACAAGAACCTCACCTATCTGGCCCGGGCCGACGCCGCCGGCATCGTGCTGGGCGCACGCGTGCCGGTTATCCTGACCAGCCGGGCCGACTCGGTGCGCACCCGCCTGGCCAGCGCCGCCCTCGCCGCCGGCTACTCCCGCTGGCAGCGCGCCCAGCCCTGACGAATCCCGCAACCTTGGGTGTTTTTGCGCACCAGGGTGCGCTCGGGGACCCAAGGTTCGAGGTTTTGGCGGGATCAGGCCGGAGGGTCAGGCTGGATGGTCGGGCTGGGGGAGGATCGACCAGAGGGCTGACGGGGTGATGGGGGTGGTGGTGATCCGGGCGGCGGCGTCGGGGACGGCGGCGGCGATGGCGTTGACGACGCAGGCGAAGGCGCCGTTGGTGCCGCCCTCGCCCATCCCCTTCATGCCGCCGGGGGTGAACGGCGACGGCGTAATCGTGTGCTCGATCTCGATGTTGGGCATGGTGTCGCTCGTGGGGATCGTGTAGTCGAGCAGCGTGGTCGACAGGGGCTGACCGTCGTCGTTGTGCACCATCTGCTCGAGCAAGGCGGCGCCGAGACCTTGGGCGATGCCCCCTTGGATCTGGCCTTCGACGATGGTCGGGTTCACCATGGTGCCGCAGTCATGAACCACGGCGTAGCGCTCGATCTCGACATCGCCGGTGAGCCGGTCGACGGCGGCGCGACACACGTGAGTGGCGTAGCTGTAGGTGAATGCTTCGGGGTCATAGGTGGCAGTGGCGACCAGTCCGGGATCGAGACCGTCGGGCAGCTCCCAGCCCTGCCACGCCCGACGGGCGACTTCGGCGAGGGTGACGCCGACCGCGGTGCCGGCCACGGTCGCCCGCCCCTCGCCCAGCACGATGTCTTCGGGTGCGGCTTCGAGCAGGTCGGCGGCGATGGTACGGATCTTGGTGGCCAGTGCTTCGGTGGCGCGCACTGTCGATCCGCCCCCGACGGCGATCGAGCGCGAC
Organism: Candidatus Neomicrothrix sp.; assembly: GCA_043740665.1. Lineage (GTDB taxonomy): Bacteria > Actinomycetota > Acidimicrobiia > Acidimicrobiales > Acidimicrobilacustridaceae > UBA4742. The sequence continues at coordinate 2,630 of JAYUBX010000323.1, read as the reverse complement.
GCGGCGGTGCCGTAGGCCGAATACGGCGTGACGTCGGTGTCCGAGTGGATCAGGTCGATGGCATCGATGGCGACTCCCAACCGGTCCGCCGCCAACTGGGCGAAGGTCGTTTCGTGGCCCTGCCCTTGGGGGGTGACGCCCACGAGCAACCGCACCGATCCGTCGGGCTCCATGCGCACGATGGTCGTCTCGTAGCCGCCGACGTCGAGCCCGATCATCTTGTTGCCGATGCTCGGGCCGGCGGCCGCCATCTGCACGTAGGAGCAGTAGCCGGTGCCCCGGTCGCGTCCGTCGGCCGGCGGGTCGGGCCAGGCCCCGGCGAGCTGCCGGGCCCGGTTGAGGGCTCGGGGATAGTCGCCATTGTCGTACGTGATCGGTGGTGTCCGCAGCGCATACGGCTGCTGTTCGGGCTGGATCATGTTGCGCAACCGCACCTCGACCGGGTCGAGTCCGAGTTCGGCCGCCACCAGGTCGACCACGCGCTCGCGCACGAAGGTCGACTGAGTCTGGCCGAACCCCCGGTAGGCCCCCAATGGCGTGGTCGTCGTGGCCACCACGCGAGCCGTCGTGCGCACCGCCTCCCACGTGTACGGGCCTGGCAGGGTGCCTCCCATCGTGAACAAGGGACCCCCGCCGAAGATCGAGAGGTACGCGCCGTTGGCCCGCACGGCATCGACGCGCAGCGCGCGCAGGCGTCCGTCGCTTTCGAAGCCGACCTCGACGTCGTAGCGCTCATCTCGCGCCCCGTGGGTGGCGACGATCGACTCGTAGCGGTCCTCGATCCACTTGACCGGTCGGTTCAGTTCGAGGGCGGCGAGGCACACCATCAGCTCGTCCTCGTAGATGTGATCCTTCACCCCGAAGCCTCCGCCGACATCGGCCGCGATCACCCGGATCTGGTGCTGCCGTAGGCCGCAGACCTGGGCGATGGTGTCGCGCACGGCGTGTGGAGCCTGGGTCGAGATCCAGACCGTGAGCTTGCCGGTCGGGTCCGGGGCGGCGATCACGCCGCGGCACTCCATCGGAACGCCGGCCAGCCGGCCGATTCGCAAGGTCGTCGTCAGTCGGCGGGCACAGGCGGCCATGACCGAGTCGAGGTGCTCGGCGGTGTCGCCGGTGTCCCACGCTGCCATCAGGTTGGTGCCTTCGTCGGGGTACAGCAGCGGCGCGTCGGCGGCGAGGGCGGCGATCGGATCGATGATGGCGGGCAACTCGTCGATCTCGAGGTAGAGCTGGTCGACCGCATCACGCGCCGCAGAGCGGGAGGCGGCGACGACGATGGCCCCCGGCTCGCCCACGAAGCGGACCCGCACGTCGACGACCGGCCGCTCATGCTGGAACTGGCCGGGCAGGTGCCACAGCACGGGGGTCGGACCGGTGCGATCCCGGATCTCGTCGGGGGCCAACACGAGCTCGACGGGCACCGTGAGGCCGGAGCGGTTCAGTCCCCGCAGCCAACCGTGAGCGCTGGAGCTGCGCACGATCGCCGCGTGCACCATCCCGGGCAGGACGATGTCGTCGACGTAGCGCCCTCCGGCCGTCAGCAACCGCCGATCGTTCTGGCGCGGCAGCCGCTGGCCCACGAGCGGCGCCGGCTTCACGCGGCCCATTCCGCCGGTTCTGACCCCCAGTTTGTTTCGCTCAGCGAAACAAACTGGCGCCGAAACCGGAATTGGGTGGTCACGCTGGGGGGTCGGACGCGAGCCAGGCGGCGACGGCGGCGACGCCGACGGCCCGTTGTGCCGGCGACGCACCACTGGCTTCGATCGAGGCGCGAGCGATGGTGGCAAGGGCGGCGTCGTCGAGGGCGAGGCGGTCGCGGCAGAGCTCGTATTCTTCGAGCAGGCCGGGCCCGAACAGCAGCGGATCGTCGGCGTTGAGGCTGCACCGCACGCCGGCCTCGAGCAGCTGCGGCAGGGGATGGGCCTCGATCGTGGGCACCACCGACAGCAGCACGTTCGAGGTCGGGCACACATCGAGGCAGATGCCCTCGTCGGCCAGGCGCTGCACCAGGGCCGGATCCTCGATCGCTCGCACCCCGTGCTGGATGCGGTCAGCCCCGAGCGCATCGAGGGCACCGATGACGCTCTCGGGACCGGCTAGTTCGCCGGCGTGCGGCGTGCTGAGCAGTCCCGCCTTTCGAGCGATGGCGTAGGCCTCGGCGAACGGCTCCGGTGGCCACAATGCTTCGTCGTTGGCCAGGCCGAAGCTCACCACGCCCTGGTCGGCGTAGCGGGCCGCCAGCTGGGCCTGCGCGACAGCCTCGGCCGGATCGATGGTGCGGTCGGCCGCCACCATCAGCCCGGTCGCGACCCCGGTGCGGGCCGAGGCGGCATCGAGCGCGTCGAGCACCAGCTCGATGATCTGCTGGTCGGACCCGAGCCGGTCGCGGTAGCGGGGCTGATAGAACGCCGGCTCGATCCACACTGCACCGGCGAGGGCGGCATCGTCGACGACCTCATCGACCAGGCGCACCAGGTCGGCGGCTGTTCGCAGCACCTCGCAGGCGCCGACGTACATGTCGGCGAACGCGGGAAAGCTGCCGAAGCCGCTGACCGCCGGGATGGCCAGGCCGTAGTGCTCGGCCCGCTCGGCCAGCGTCGACGGGCGCATGCCACCCTCGAGGTGCA
>JAYUBX010000322.1:0-7450 GCA_043740665.1 Candidatus Neomicrothrix sp. | reverse complement strand
GTGGCCTGCGAGGCGTACTACACCGAGGATGACCTGATCGACGGCGTCAACTGTCCGATCCACCGCAAGCCGGTCGAGCACCTCGAAGAGGACAACTGGTTCTTCAAGCTGTCGGCGTTCACCCAGCCGCTGCTCGACTGGTACGAGGCCCATCCCGATGTGGTGGCGCCGGCCGGCAAGCGCAACGAAGCCCTCGGCATCATCCGTCAGGGGCTCGAGGACGTCTCGATCAGCCGCACTTCGATCGACTGGGGCGTACCCGTCCCGTGGGACCCGACCCAGGTCTTCTACGTCTGGTACGACGCCCTCATCAACTACGCCACCGCCATCGGCTACGGCGATGACCCCGAGCGGTTCGCCGACTGGTGGCCGTCGGTGCACCACATCATCGGCAAGGACATCCTGCGGTTCCACTGCGTCTACTGGCCGGCCATGCTGATGGCGGCCGGGCTCGAACCACCCCATCAGATCAACGTGCACGGGTTCCTGTTGGTGGGCGGCGAGAAGATGAGCAAGACCGGCCTGAACCAGATCTTCCCGGCCGATCTGGTCGAGCAGTTCGGGGTCGATGGTTTTCGCTATCAGTTCCTGCGGGACACGTCATTCGGACCTGACGGTGATTTCTCCCACGAGGGGATGGTCGCCCGGTACAACACCGACCTGGCCAACAACCTGGGCAACCTGCTGGCGCGGGTCGCCACCGTGGTGGCCAAGGCCTGCGATGGCATCGGCCCCGCTCCCCGTGCCGACAGTCCGCTGGCGGCCATCGCCGCCGAGGTCTATGAGGCAACCGCGGCAGCCTGGCAGGCGGTGCAACCCTCGGTCGCGCTCGACGCCACCTGGCGGCTGCTGCGAGAGGCCAACGCCTACCTCGAGGCCAACGAGCCATGGAAGTCCGAGCCGGGTCCCGCCGTCGACGCGGTGATGGGTGACGCCCTCGAGGTGTTGCGCATCGTCGCCGTCCTGGCCGCTCCGGCCGTGCCCGCCACCAGCGCCGAGATCTGGCGGCGCATCGGGCTGACGGGGTCACCCGACGACCAGCGGCTGCCTGATGCGGCCACCTGGGGGGGCTACCCCGGTGGGCTGCCGGTCGAAAAGGGCGCGTCACTCTTTCCCCGCATCAAAGCCGACTGACGGGTAATCCGACGTGACCGACGGGATCCGGTGGACCGACAACCACTGCCATTTGCCGACCGGCGCCGAGGCCGACAGTCTGATCGAGCGGGCCCGATTGGCCGGGGTGACCCGCCTCATCACCGTGGGCACCGACGCCGAGCAGTCGCGCCAGGCCATCGACCTCGCCGCCGCCCACGACTCGGTCTGGGCCACCGTCGGCCTGCACCCCCACGACGCCGCCCACGGGGTCGACACCATCGTCGACTTGCTCGACGAGCCCCGCGTCGTGGCCGTGGGCGAATGCGGACTCGATTACTTCTACGATCATGCGCTCCGCACCGTGCAGCGCACCGCGTTTGCGGCCCAGATCGCGCTGGCCTTCGATCACGACCTGGCGTTGGTGATTCACACCCGCGACGCCTGGGACGACACCTTCGACCTGCTGCGCACCGAAGGCGTGCCCGACCGCACGGTCTTCCATTGCTTCACGGGCACGCCGGTCGAGGCCCGGCTCGCCCTCGACCTGGGCATTCGCCTGTCGTTCAGCGGCATCGTGACGTTCAAGAACGCCGGCGAGCTGCGCGACGCGGCCGCGCTCTGCCCGCTCGATCAGCTGTTGGTCGAGACCGATTCGCCCTATCTCACCCCCGTGCCGCATCGGGGAATGCCCAATGAGCCCGCCCTGGTGCCGTTGGTCGGCGCCACTATCGCCGCGGTCAAGGATGTGTCGATTGCGACGGTCGCCGAAGCCAGCTCGGCCAACGCCGACCAGCTCTACGGTCTGACCGAGAACTGACGGACCGTTCGGCTCTCGTCCGCCGGATTCGAGAAGAAATCGCGGGGGTTCTTTTCGCAGGTCACCATCGGTTTTCTCATCTCGTTCTCGTTACAGAGGTTGCGATCGGGTTACGACCTTCCTAAGTTGTGCCCTTCACCGGTCCTGGGCCCAAGGGAGGACACCGCGTGGATGAGCTCGTGGCGTCTCGCCGCCGAGTGTGGTTCGGCATGATCCTGGTGGTGGCCTTCGGGTTGCTGATCATCGCGGCGCTGCTGCCCTCACCGTCCAAGGTGCTGCGGCTCGACCAGGCCTCGGCCGACGAGACGATCCCCGCCACCACGGCCATCGTGGCGACGGGCATCGCCCTGGTCACCCCCTCGACCGCCGTCGCCCCCACCACCACGGTGGCGACCATCGCGGCCCCCACCACGACGGTCACGACGGCGGCTCCGGCCACGACGACCACGACGGCGCCGCCCAAGCGGGCCGTCAGCCTCCCGACCGTCGCCCCGGTCGCGATGGCGCCGCCCGCTCCGACCCCGACCGTCGGCGTTTCCGACGCCGCCTTCCTGGCCTGCATCCGCCAGCGCGAGTCCCACGGCAACTATCAAACCGTGTCGGCCAGTGGCAACTATCGCGGCGCGTATCAGTTCAACCAGGGTGCATGGGACTCGACGGCGCAGCACGCCGGCCGTCCCGATCTGGTCGGCCAGCTCGCCAATCTGGTGTCGCCCGCCGATCAGGACGCCATGGCCCTCGCCCTCTACTACTGGCAGGGATCAGCGCCGTGGGGCGGGGCCTGCGACTGAGCGCTCGTCCGTCGGGCAAGCTGGCGGGGTGACCCTCACCCGCACCCAGGCCACCGACCTGCTCGAGCGGCACGGCCTCAATCCCAGCCGGGCCCTCGGCCAGAACTTCCTGGTGGATCCCAACATGGTGCGGCGCATCGTGCGGCTGTCGGGTGTGGCCGCCGGCGATCCGGTGGTCGAGATCGGTGCCGGCCTCGGGTCGTTGACCCTGGCGTTGGCTGAGGTGGGTGCCGTCGTCACCGCCATCGAGATCGATCGGTATCTGTTGCCGGCGTTGCGGGAGGTGACCGCTGATCTGGACGTCGCCGTGGTCGAAGCGGACGCCATGGCGCTGGATTGGGACGACCTGCTGGCCGCGCACGAGAGGTGGTCGCTGGTGGCCAACCTGCCGTACAACGTGGCCACGCCCCTGGTGTGCGACCTGCTCGACGACGTGCCCCAGATCGACCAGATGTTGGTGATGGTGCAGCGAGAGGTCGGTGACCGACTGGCGGCCGGTCCGGGAGACGCGGCGTATGGGATCCCGTCCCTGAAGGTGGCGTACTGGGCCACGGCCCGGGTCGTGGGCCGGGTACCCCCGACCGTGTTCCTGCCGCAGCCCAAGGTCGACTCGGCCCTCGTGGCGATCCGGCGGCGACCCGAGCCGGCGGTGACGGCCGATCCCGTGGCGCTGTTCGCCCTGGTGCGCCAGGCGTTCGGTCAGCGCCGCAAGATGTTGCGTCGATCATTGGTCGACGTCGTGGCGACGGGGGTGTTCGAGCAGGCCGGTATCCGTCCCGAGGCCCGGCCCGAGGAACTGGGGATCGACGACTGGGGCCGGCTCACCGACGCCCTGGCGGCGGCCGTCTGAGCCGTCGAACGTCACCTGACACGGCAGTAGCCGGACGGATTCCGGCGACGCGGACGGCACAAGTACCTCGTGGTCCAGAGCAACCTGACACCCACCCTGGTCGGCCGGGCCGAGGAGCTGGCCTTCGTCCGGGCGGCGCGCTGAGCACGGGCCGAGGTCGGCGTGGTGGTGGCGGGCCCGGCCGGGATCGGGAAGACCGCCTTCGCCCATCTGCTTGATGGCGCGTCGGTCACGGTGTTCGACCGCAGGTTGGGTGCGCTGGGGCTCTTCGTGATCGTCACCATTCGGTCGGATGAGCCGTTGCTCGACCCGATTGCCGCCCCCGATCTGCCCCGGTTGGTCCTGCAACCCTTGGCCGTGAACGAGGTCAGTCAGTTGGCGGCGACTCTGCTGACCGGCCCGATGGACGAGGCCAGCAGGAGAGAGCTCCATCGGGGAGGGCGACCAAGGCGAGGGCGCCCAGGAATCGTGACGTCTTCAAGGTGGTTCTCCGTGCTCGCGCGGTCGGTCGGTCGGCGATCGACGGCGGCATCTTCGGTGAACTCGGACGGGGTGTCATCGGAAAGCACCTACGTCATTCGTCGAGCCGATCTCGGGCCGACCTACGTAGTTGTCAGGCCCAGGCCGCGAGGTTGCCAGTGACGGTGTGCGTGATCACGTGGCCCGGCCCGGGGAACGCGCCCTCGACGAACCAGGTCGAGCCGCTGCCGGCCAGGTAGGGCTGGTGGCCGGTGGCGTCGCCCAGCCGATCGCGCCACTCGGCCAGGCGGGGCTCGACGGCGAGGGCGGCCGGTTCAAGATCGTTGGGTCCGCCGTTGGATCCACTATCGGATCCGCCGTCGGTCGGTCCGCCGAGACGATCCCAGGCCCGGTAGACCTCGACCGTCGAGCAGCCGAACGGGGGGGTGAGCAGGGTGAACGTGCGGGCTTGGTCGACGAGGGGCTCGACCCGTTCGCCGATGCCACCGACCCGGGCCCGCCCTCCGACCAGGCAGAACGCGACATCGGCGCCGAGTTGGGCGGCGGCCTCGAGATTGGTCCAGTCGGCCCAGCGCAGGATGGCGGCCGCATCGGCTGACCCGCCCCCCAAGCCGGCTCCGGCCGGGATTCGCTTGGTGACGCGGACGTGGGCCGACCGGCCGACCAGGGCCAGGGCGCGGGTCACCAGGTTCTGGTCGGTGGGACCGACGTCGAGGGTCTGGCCGGTGTCGGCGTCGACCACCGAGACGATCCCGCCCGACCCCTGGTCGATCGGGGTCAGTTCGAGCGTGTCGGCTACGTCGAGACTCACCATCTCGGCGTCGATCAGGTGGTACCCGTCGGCGCGCACGCCGATGATCCGCAACGACAGGGTCAGCTTGGCGGGCGCCTGAAGCGCGACGGTGCCGGTGGCGTTGGCCATGGGCTACTCAGCGTAGAGCGGCCGAGCGCCGGGCTACTTGCCTGCCGCGCGGCGCTGGAAGCGCGTGCGCTTCAGCATCTTCTTGTGCTTCTTCTTACGCATGCGCTTGCGGCGCTTCTTGATCAGTGAACCCATGGCGTCGGGCAATCTAGCGGTGAAAACCAGATGATGCGAAACGACGCTGATACGGGTGATCCGATCGGTCGGTCGATCGAGACGGGTCGAGCTCGGGGGCAGGGATTCGAACCCCGAAGACGTGGACCAAAACCACGCATGTTGCCAATTACATCACCCCCGACCGGTGGCCCAACCCTAGCGGTCGCGTTAGAACTAGCACCATGAGTGATCCTCCTCTGTCCGCTGTCGTGCTCGCCGCCGGCGAAGGCACCCGCATGCGGTCGACCCGGCCGAAGCCCCTGCACCTGCTCTGCGGCCGGGCCATGTTGCTCTACGTGCTCGATGCGTTGGGCGACTGCGCCACCCGCCGAGCGGTGATCGTGGTGGGCCACGGGGCCGAGCGGGTCACCAAGAAGCTGCGAGAAGAAGCCCCCGACCTGGTGCTCGATTTCGTCGAACAGCACGTGCAGCGAGGTACCGGTGATGCCGTCAGCGTGGGGCTCACCGTGTTTCCCGACGACGACCTCGACGAGGAGGACGGCGACATCCTGGTGCTGCCGGGCGACACCCCCTTGCTGCGGCCGGGCACGGTGGCCGCGCTGGTGGCCACCCATCGCGCCGCCGGCGCGGCCTGCACGGTCCTCACCGCTCGGCTCGACGACCCCACCGGCTACGGCCGCATCGTGCGAGACAAGGACGACCGGGTGCGCCGCGTGGTCGAGCAGGCCGACGCGACCGACGACGAGCGGGCGATCGACGAGGTCAACACGTCGATCTACTGCTTCCGCCGCAGCGTGCTGGCTCCGGCCCTGCGCCGCCTGAGTCCCGAGAACGCCCAGGGCGAGTACTACCTGACCGACGTGGTCAAGGTGCTGCACGATGCCGGGTATCCCGTGGTGGCGATGGTGGCGAGCGATGCCCGCGAGACCCAAGGCGTGAACGATCGAGTGCAGTTGGCCGAGGCCGAGGCCGAGCTGCGGCGACGAACCAATGATCGCTGGCAGCGTCTCGGTGTCACCATGCTCGACCCCGAGCGCACCTACATCGACGCCACGGTGCGCCTGGCGGCCGACGTCACGCTCTTTCCGGGAACCTTGCTGCAGGGTCGCTGTGTGATCGGCGCCGGCGCCGAGCTGGGTCCGGACACCCGACTGGTCGATTGCACCGTCGGGGCTCGCTCGGTGGTCGAGCACAGCGTGGGTCGCGATGCGGTCGTGGGCGACGACGCGGTGGTCGGCCCGTTCGCAGTGCTCGAGTCCGGCAGTCTGGTCCCGTCCGCCACCCGCACCGGCCCGTTCTACACTGCCATCAACTCGGAAGAGACCGGCCACCCAGCGGAGTAGGGACCTCGGATGGAGCTCGTCACCAAGAAGCGTCTGCACCTCATGTCGGGTCGGGCAAATCTGCCGCTCGCAGAGGAGATCGCCGACCGGCTCGGCGTCACGTTGGTGGATGCCAACCTGGCCGAGTTCGCCAACGGTGAGTTGCACTGTCGCTTCGGCGAGTCGGTGCGCGGCACCGACGTCTTCATCATCCAGAGCCCGAGCAACACCGACGCCATGTCGGTGAACGACGCCATCATGGAACAGCTGATCATGGTCGATGCGGCCAAGCGGGCCTCGGCCAAGCGCATCACCGTGGTCTGCCCCTACTACGGCTACGGCCGCCAGGATCGCAAGGCCGAGGGCCGCGAGCCCATCACCGCCAAGCTGGTCGCCGACATGTTCCGCGCCGCCGGGGCCAAGCGGTTGGTCAGTGTCGATCTGCATTCCGGCCAGATCCAGGGCTTCTTCGACGGTCCGGTCGACCATCTCACGGCCATGCCGGTGCTGGTCGCCTATATGGCGACACTCGGCGACGATCTGGTCGTCGTTTCGCCCGATGCTGGTCGGGTGAAGGTGGCTGAACGCTACGGCCAGGCCCTCCACGCCGATCTGGCCATCGTCCACAAGCGCCGGGTCAAGGGGGAGAAGAACTCGGTCGAGGCCCGTGACGTCGTCGGCGATGTCGACGGCCGCATCTGCGTGCTCATCGACGACATGATCGACACCGCCGCAACCCTGTGTGCGGCGGCCGAGCAGCTCATCGACCACGGCGCCAGCGAGGTCTACGCCGCCGCGACCCACGGGGTGCTGTCGGGGCCGGCCATCGACCGGATCAAGAACTCGGTGATCTCGAAGGTCGTCATCACCAACACCCTGCCGTTGCCGCCCGAGAAGCAGATCGACAAGATCGAGGTGCTCTCGGTCGCCGGCATCATCGCCGACGCCATCGATGCCGTCTTCGAGGACACCTCGGTCAGCGAGATCTTCGGCGGGGCGAATCAGAGCTGACGCACCGCGAGGCCAGAGCTGCCGCCCATCGACTCGCACCCGGGT
>JAYUBX010000321.1:0-1901 GCA_043740665.1 Candidatus Neomicrothrix sp. | reverse complement strand
CGGTAGAGAAACTTCGACCCCGTGGTCTCCGGGTCCGACCGCGCCGCACCGAAGCTCACGCCGAAAGCATGGGCCCACTGTCTCTGGTCATAGGTGCGGGCGAACGCAGCGGTGTCGGTCAACGCTGACCCCGTGATGATCCACTCCGGGAAGTACTCCTGCGCGGTAGCGGCTTGGGTCAATGGCTGAGGGGCGATCGGGTCGCCGGCGAACAACACCGAGGTGACCCCGGCATCCTTGAGCTTGGCGATCAAGCCCGGCGCACCGTTCTGCAAGTCGGTCGGTGACTTGTAGGCGAGACGAGCCGCGAGTGGGGCCCCGGCAGCCGACAGGTTGGCCTCGAAACGATCGGTGACCTTCTCGTCCTGATCGCTGGTCGAGATGTAGATGAGGCCGAAGGTGCGCTTCTGGGTTTGCATGGCCGGGTCACCGGCGTGCACAGCGTTGCCGTTGGCCAGTTCTTTCGACAGGTACTCGACGACGTGGGTCTGGCCCTGTTCGGGCAGGATCCCGAGCCCCCAGAGGTAGGGCGCCCGCTTGGTGAAGTAGTCGTAGCTCGATCCGGGCCCGCACGAGATGCACAGCACCCCGCGGGCGGCCAGTTCGTCACCGAACGTCGGCGTCAGGATCGGACCACCCCACACCGCGAACGGCTTGATGTCCTGGGCGATGGTGTTGGCGTCGGCTCGGGCGGCGACCTCGTCAGTGGCCGTCCCCGTCGCCGTGAACGGCACCAGCTCGACCTTGCGCCCATACGTCTCGTAGTAGCGGTCGTAGAAGGTCATCCAGTCCTGCATGGTCTGGGCCGTCTGAGCATTCGTGTCGTCGACCTTCACCGCTTGGGTGATGTAGTTCAGGATCGGGTCGGTCTGTTGGGCCTGATAGAAAACCACCTTGATCGAGTCGCTGGTGACGCCGGTGGCGGTGGCTCCGCCGTTGTCGCCGGTGAACGGCGCGTAGCACTCGCCGGCGAAGAAACTCGGGTACTTGAGCTTGCCGGTCGTGGTGTCGCAACGATCACCCCAGTTGATCGAGCCTTCCTTGCCCTCCGCTTTGGCCTGCGAGAACGACAGCACGTCGGGGCGACTCGCCGTCGGCACCGTGGTCGTGACGGATCCACCCGACGCGGCCTTGTCGCTACCTCCCTTGGTGGCGACGACGATCACCGCGATGACGGCGATGACCCCGACGATGGCGATGATCGGGCCGTAACGGCGCAGGGCACTCGACCGGGGTGGCGGTGTGGTCGTCGGTTGCATGAGCAGATACCTCCGGAAGCGGATGAGCGGGGCGAGACGACTAGGTGGTTCGAACAGCCAGGACGAGCGATCAGGACGGGGCCACACCCGATCGGGCGATGACGGCCTGGGTGTCCCCGAGGTAGGACGCGATGACCTCGGGGTGGTGCAGCACCTCGTCGGCCGGACCAGACGTCAGCACCCGACCCTGATCGAGGGCGATCAATCGGTCGGCGATGCCGGTCACCAGGGGCATGTCGTGCTCGATCACCAACAGGCTGGCCCCCAGTGCATCGCGGATGCGCAGCAGCAGCGGGCCCAGGGCCTCGGCTTCACGTTGGGCGATGCCACTCGACGGTTCGTCGAGCAACACGACCGACGGCCGGTGGGCCACGACACATGCCAGATCGACGACTCGCCGCGAGCCGGTCGACAGCTCGCGCACGAACTTGGTGCGGAACGACTCGAGGTTCAGCAGATCGATCAACTCGTCGACCCGGTGCTGCACCGCCCGCTCGGAATCGAACGATGCCGGTAGGTGCAGCGCCGAGTTGATGGGGTCCTTGATGTCGACCCAACGGTCGAGCGAGACCGCGATGGTCTCCTCGACCGTGAGCGCCGGGAACAGTCGTGCGTCTTGGAACGATCGGCCCAGCCCGAGTC
>JAYUBX010000320.1:0-1723 GCA_043740665.1 Candidatus Neomicrothrix sp. | reverse complement strand
GGTATGCGGGTTCTGCTCGACCGGTTGCTCGCTCGATGTGCACCTGCGTGACGGCGAGGCGGTCAACCTGACCCCAACTCGTGACTATCCGGTGAACCTCGGCATGGCGTGCCCGAAGGGGTGGGAGTCGCTGGCCCCGCTGGCCGGCCCGGCACGGGGGCCAATTCGATCACCGGGCAGTGCAACGCCATGGGCTCGCGACTGTTCAGCAACACCACCAACCTGCTCGGCGGACGCGACTTCGCCGACGCCGATGATCGGGCCGAAGTCGCCGATCGTCTGGGCATCGACGTGGCTCGCATCCCCGATCAGCCGAGCCTGGCCTACGACCAGATCATCGAGGGTATCCATCGACGCGTCATCAAGGGCCTCTGGATCATCGCCACCAACTCAGCCCATTCGTGGATCAACCAGACCGAGCTGCGCGAGCTGTTCGGCCGGCTCGATTTTCTCGTTGTGCAGGACATGTACGCCACCACCGAGACGGCCGAACTGGCCGACCTGGTGCTGCCCCTCGCCGGGTGGGGCGAGAAGGAAGGCACGTTCATCAACTCGGAGCGCCGCATCAATCGCATCCACCGGGTGCGTCGGGCTCCCGGTGAGGCGCTGGCCGACTTTGCCATCGTGAAGCTCATCGCTGACGCGTGGGGATGCGGGCATCTGTTCACCGAATGGGAATCGCCGGAGGCCACGTTTCGCATCCTGGCCCGACTGTCGGCCGGTCGACCGTGTGACATCTCGGGGATCGAGAGCTACGCTCAGCTCGACCACGGCGGGTTGCAGTGGCCCTATCCGCCCGGGGGACCCACCGAGTCTGGTGAGTCGGGTGAGCCGGGTGAATCGGCCCAGGAGCGGCGCCTCTTCGCCGACGGCCAGTTCTTCACCCCCGACGGCCGGGCCCGATTCGTCGTGGCCGAGCCGGTGCCGGTCACCGAGCGGCCGTCGACGCGCTACCCGCTTACGCTGCTCACCGGTCGGGGATCATCGGCGCAGTGGCACACCGGCACTCGCACGACCAAGTCGGTGGTGCTGCGAGCGCTGGCCCCGACGTCGGCGATCGTCGAGCTGGCGCCGACCGACGCGGCGTCGATCGGCGTCGAGTCAAGCGATTGGGTGCGGGTCGAATCGGCTCGCGGCTCGATGCGGCCCGGGCCATGGTGACGGCCACGATCACCGCCGGCCAGGTGTTCGTGCCCATGCACGATGCGGCGACCAACCGGCTGACCTTCCCTTCGTTCGATCCCTCCTCGCGCCAGCCGTCCTACAAGACCGGGGCGGTGGCGGTGCGTCTGCTGCACGCCTGGGAGCGCTGAAATGGCGCAGCCGGTTTCGTGGTGTGCGACAGTGCGCGTATGGCCTACGAGAACCTCTTGGTCGATCGAGCCGATGGCATCGTCACCGTCACCATGAATCGGCCCGACCGCCGCAACGCCCTGTCGCTGGCGCACCTGCGTGAGCTGCTCGATGCCTTTCGCACGATCGGCGACGGCGACGCGCTCGGCGTGGTGCTGGCGGCCAACGGCCCGGTGTTCTCGGCCGGCCACGATTTCGCCGACATGGCTGGCGCCGACCTCGCGGCTATGCACACATTGCTGAGCACCTGCACCGACCTGATGACGCTGCTGTCGGCGATCCCGCAGGTGGTGGTGGCCCGGGTGCATGCGCTGGCTACGGCCGCGGGGTGCCAGTTGGTCGCCAGCTGCGATCTGGCGGTGGCGGCCCA
>JAYUBX010000319.1:0-7210 GCA_043740665.1 Candidatus Neomicrothrix sp. | reverse complement strand
AGGCCGCTCGCCGTCGCGAACGCGGCGCGCAAAGCCGCGTCGGTGTTCGCTGTCACCTCAATCGTGGCCCCCGAGCAGCCTGGCCCGAACGCCATGGCGGGTCCGCTCGAGATCAGCGCCAGTGCCGTCGCACCAAGCACGGCTGCCGCTGTTGCGCCCAGCAGTCGCCGAACTCCGCTCTGCAACTTGTTCATGGGTGGCCTTCCGTCGTGAGCGACCAGTCAACCACAGTTCCTTCTCGCGCCCGCTGACCGGCCAAGTGGCGTCGCCCGTCGGAGCACGGGACGATGCCATCCCCGCCGACCCCCCAACCCGCCGACCCGGTCCGCACCCACACCGAGAGTTGCCGCCGATGGCTCCGCCGATCGAACTCGGACTGGACACGTTCGGTGACGTCACCGTCGATTCCGGTGGCCGCCCGTTGCCGGCCGCCCAGGTGATCCGCAACGTGGTGGACGAGGCGGTGCTGGCCGACGAGTTGGGGGTCGACGCGTTTGGCGTCGGCGAATATCATCGGGACGACTTCGCGGTGTCCCCCCTGAGGCGGTGCGGGCGGCCATCGCGGCGCGCACACCAGCCGGCTGCGGACCGGCTCGATCTGTTCTCATTGCTGCGACGCGGCGGTGCGGTGACCTGGTCGGGCGAGACCCGGGCCCCGTTGCGCGATCAGTCGATCTACCCGCCGATCGAGCACGGCCACCCGCGCACCTGGGTCGGGGGCAGCCTCCACTCCGTTGTTCGCGCCGCGACCTATGGGTTGCCGTTGATGCTGGCCATCATCGGGGCCAGCCCGATCGCTTCGCCCCCTTCGTCGAGCGTTACCACCAGACTCTGCGTCAAACGGGACACGATCCCCAACCGGTCGGCGTGCACTGCCCTGGCCACGTGGGAGAGACCGACGAGCAGGCCCGCGATCAGCTGTGGCCCGACTACCAGGCGATGCACGCCAAGATCGGCCATGAGCGGGGCTGGCCGCCGATGACGCGCTCCCAGTTCGATGCCACAGCCGGGCCTGACGGCGCCCTCTGCGTGGGCACGCCCGGCACCGTGGCCACCAAGATCGTGCGGACGGTGAAGGCGTTGGGACTTTGGCACTTCGACCTGAAGTACAGCGCCGGGACCCTGCCTCACGACCTCGCCATGCGCAGCATCGAGCTCTACGGCGGCCCGGTGGCGCCGATCGTCCGCGACCAACTGGCCTGAGAGCGATCGGTCGGCCCGGGCGAGCGTCGAGCACCCACCCGGGCCTGGTTCAGGCCACGTCGAAGCGATCGAGGTTCATCACCTTGTTCCACGTCGCCACGAAATCGGTGACGAACTTCTGCTGCGAGTCGTCCGACCCGTAGACCTCGGCGACGGCTCGCAGCTGCGAGTTCGATCCGAAGACCAGATCGCAGCGGCTGCCGGTCCACTTCAAGTCGCCACTCGCTCGATCGCGACCCTCGAAGACGTCCTCGGATTCACGAATCGGCTGCCACTCCGTGTTGATGTCGAGCAGGTTGACGAAGAAGTCGTTGGTGAGCGACTCGGCTCGGTCGGTGAACACGCCGTGAGCTGATCCGCCGGCATTGGCGTTCAGGACGCGCAACCCACCGACGAGCACCGTCATCTCCGGGGCGCTCAGCGTCAACAGCTGGGCCCGATCCACCAACAGTTCCTCGGCGGGACGAACGTGACCCTTGCCGAGGAAGTTGCGGAAGCCATCGGCGGTCGGTTCGAGCACCGCGAACGACTCGATGTCGGTCTGCTCCTGCGACGCGTCGGTGCGTCCCGGCGTGAAGGGGACAACGATCTCGTACCCGGCGTTCTTCGCCGCCGCCTCGACGGCGGCGCTGCCGGCGAGGACGATCAGGTCGGCCATCGACACGGTCGAGCCCGAGCGGTTGAACTCGGTTCGAACGCCTTCGAGCGCCGCCAGAATCCGGCGCAGTTCGGGCGGGTTGTTGGCCTCCCAGTCATTCTGCGGAGCGAGGCGCAGACGGGCCCCATTGGCCCCGCCGCGTTTGTCGCTGTTGCGGAAGGTCGAGGCCGAAGCCCATGCCGTCGACACCAACTCCGAGATGGTCAGCCCTGACGCCAGCATCTTGGCCTTGAGCACGGCGATGTCGGCGTCGCCGATCAGCTCGTGGTCGGCGGCAGGGACTGGGTCCTGCCAGATGAGCTCCTCGTCCGGCACCTCAGGACCGAGGTACCGCGTGACCGGGCCCATGTCGCGGTGGGTCAGCTTGAACCAGGCCCGGGCGAAGGCATCGGCGAACTCGGCAGGGTTCTCGTGGAAGTGCCGCGAGATCGGCTCGTAGATCGGGTCGATCCGCAGAGCGAGGTCGGCGGTCGACATCATCGGGGCATGGGTCCTCGACGGATCGTGGGCGTCGGGCACGGTGCCCTGGGCCTCGGGATTCGTGGGGGTCCACTGCTTGGCCCCGGCCGGGCTCTCGGTCAGTTCCCAGTCGTAGCCGAAAAGCAGATCGAAGTAGGTGTTGTCCCAGGTGATCGGGGTCGGGGTCCAGGCCCCTTCGAGCCCGCTGGTGGTCGTGTCGACGCCCTTGCCGGTGCCGAAGCTGTTCTTCCACCCCAGTCCCATCTGCTCGATGGGGGCGCCCTCGGGTTCGGGACCGACGAGGTCGGGATCACCGGCACCATGGGTCTTGCCAAAGGTGTGCCCACCGGCGACCAGCGCCACCGTCTCCTCGTCGTTCATGGCCATCCGGGCGAACGTCTCGCGAATGTCGCGAGCCGAGGCCAGCGGATCGGGGTTGCCGTTCGGCCCCTCCGGATTCACGTAGATCAGGCCCATCTGAACGGCGCCGAGCGGATTCTCGAGCTCGCGGTCGCCGCGGTAGCGTTCGTCGCCGAGCCAGGTGGTTTCGGGACCCCAATAGATGTCCTCTTCGGGCGCCCAGACATCCTCCCGGCCGCCGGCGAATCCGAATGTCTTGAGACCCATCGAGTCCAAGGCCACGGTTCCGGCCAGCACCATCAGATCGGCCCACGAGAGCTTGCGGCCGTACTTCTGCTTGATCGACCAGAGCAACCGCCGAGCCTTATCGAGGTTGCCGTTGTCGGGCCAACTATCGAGGGGTGCAAATCGTTGGGTGCCGCTCGCCGCGCCGCCGCGCCCGTCTTGGATCCGATACGTGCCGGCGCTGTGCCACGCCATGCGGATGAAGAACGGTCCGTAGTGGCCATAGTCGGCCGGCCACCAGTCCTGCGACGTGGTCATCAGCGCGGTGAGGTCCTGTCGCACCGCCGCAAGGTCGAGGGTCTTGAACTCCTCGGCGTAGTCGAAATCAGGGTCCATGGGGTCAGCCGCCGGCGAGTTCTGGTCGAGCATCCTCAAGCTCAGCTGATTGGGCCACCAGTGTTCGTTCGCCACCGACCCGACCGCGGTCTGGGCGGCGTGGGGTCCGCCCATCACCGGACACGCGCTGACGTTGTCGTTGATCTCCAAGGCCTTGTCTTCGGTCATGGCTGCTCCCTTTGCTGAACGAGTGAATACTGAACGAGTAGGTGCTGATGTGACGTTGCTACTTCTGACTCGGACTCGCCTTGGCGCTTCGCTTCGAGGTTCCCGACGACCCGGACGACCCTGATCGGGGCGCGGCATTGCGACACGATCGGCACAGCCCCCAGTAGATGACTTCGGCTTCGTCGATCTCGAAGCCGTGATCGTCGTCGGCGGTCAGACACGGCACCGCCCCGACGGCGCAGTCGATGTCGAACGTCGTGCCGCAGGCCCGACAGATCAAGTGATGATGGTTGTCACCTACTCGACCTTCGAACCGGGCGGCGGATCCGGCCGGCTGGATCCGCCGGACGAGGTTCTTGTCGACCAACACGCCCAGGGTGTCGTACACGGCTTGGCGCGAGATCGACCCGATGACCGCCCGCACGTCTTCGGTCATCTCGTCGGCGGTGGCGTGGGGGCGCGCTGACAACGCCCGCAGGATGGCGATGCGCTGGGCGGTCACCTGCACCCCGTTCTGGCGCAAGAGCTGTTCGACTCCGTCAGTCATAGGGTTCACTCTGACAAGTTATCTGGACTAAGTCAAGTATTTGATTTAGTCCGAACTAGTCGGGTCGGGATAGGTCGATCCGATGGTGCTCACCGACGCCCGGCCCGTCCAGATCCAAGCAGCCATCGCCGCAGTCCACGTTTGATGCCGACCTCGCCGGCGGCACCGACTGGAGGCAGGTCGTCGCCCTCGAGCGCTACCAGCCCTACCGCGAACCCGACCGAAGCCCGAGTTCTCCCCACCCAACGAGCCGCCGCGATCGCACTCCCCTGCGGCACGTACCGCTGATCAGTTGCCGCAACAACAACAGACCTTCGATCCCGGCGATGGCGGTCTCGGCTTCAGTACGACGTTGCGAACGTGTTCCTTCGATGAAGAGCGCGACCCACTCGATCCAGGCTTGGACCAGACCGGGAACGAGGGTGCGGTACGGCTCACGGCCGGTGGCGGCAAGGCCGTTGGCCTCGAAGAACAGCGCGAAGATCGGATCGGTCGGTTCGAGCCAACACCGGCCACGCCGCTCGGATCAGGTCGACGTGGTCCAATGCTGGCGTGGCGAACGCGGCGGCAAGGGTGTGCTGCAGCTGCAGCCCCATCGACGTGATGACTTCGCCGATGAGGTCGTCCTTGGTGGGGAAGTAGTACACGACGATGCGGTCGCTGATTCCGAGTCGCTTGGCCAGGCGGCCGAAGGTGAGCTGACTGAGCCCGTCGTCGAAAGCGGCCTGCAAGGCGCCCTCGCTGCGAGGAAGCATCCGATCTCCGGCATGAAGTGGTACCGGAAGGCGAAGCAGGACTTCGCCGAGCTCCCCGAATGGCCGGACCAGCCGCGGCTGACCGCGCCGCCCGCCGACTCGGCGTCAAATCCTGAAACCGGGCACCAAAACGGACGCAAAATGGCCTGCAAGGATGCCCGGTTTGGTTGGTGGAGGTCGTAGGGTGAGCGGCGGCCAAACCTGACGCCCCGTCAGGGATCGCTGTCAAGGCCGCTGAACGTCCCACTCCCCTGCTTCGAAGGCACGACATGACCCGCCCCGACCCGTCATCGATCGAAGCCGCGAGGGCGCGCTACGAAGCCGAACGCACCAAGCGGCTACGGGACGAGGGACTAGGCCAGTACGAGAGTCTCAGCGAGCACCATCTCGACCAGGACCCCTGGGCGGACCCCAACTTCGCCCGGGATCCGATCACCGAAGAGGTCAACGTGGTTGTCCTCGGTGGGGGTTGGGCCGGGATGCTTGCGGGCATCAACCTCATCCGACGAGGCATCACCAACTTCCGGATCATCGACAAGGCGGCCGACTTCGGCGGCACCTGGTACTGGAACCGCTACCCGGGCTGCATGTGCGACGTGGACGCCACCATCTATCTCCCGCTGCTGGAAGAGACCGGCTACATGCCGACGGAGAAGTACGCCAGCGCGACGGAGATCTTCGGCTACTGCCAGCTGCTCGGGCGGCACTTCGGGCTCTACGAGCATGCCCTGTTCCAGACCGAAGTCGAGTCGCTCATCTGGGACGATGATGCGCACCGCTGGGACCTGAGGACCCAACGGGGCGACCGGATCCGCACGCAGTTCTTCGTCTCGGCCGGTGGGCTGATGCACAAGGCCAAGCTTCCCGGCATCGACGGCATCGACCGCTTCGCCGGTAAGGCGTTCCACACGACACGCTGGGACTACGACTACACGGGCGGCAGTCCGACCGAACCGATGGACCACCTCGCTGACAAGGTCGTCGGCATCATCGGAACCGGCGCAACATCGGTACAGATCGTGCCGCAGCTGGCCCGGTCCGCAAAGGCGGTCTACGTCTTCCAGCGCACGCCGTCGGCAGTCGGGGTGCGCGGCCAGCAGCCGATCGACGAGAACTGGTTCCGGTCGCTGCCGGCGGGCTGGCAAGCCGAACGCACCCGCAACTTCACCGAGGTGGTCACCGGCAACAAGCCCGACCGCGACTTGGTCGCCGATGGCTGGGGACAAGCACTGCGCGACGACACGCAGCGCGAGCCAGCCTCGGAGGAAGAACGGGCCGAACTCGAGGCGATCGACTTCGAGATCATGGAGGGCTTCCGGCAGCGGATCGACGAGGTCATCGACGATCCCGAGACCGCCGAGAAGCTCAAGCCCTGGTACGGCAAGCACTGCAAGCGCATCTGCTTCCACGATGACTACCTCACGTCGTTCAACGAGCCGAACGTGCATCTGGTCGACACCGACGGACGCGGGGTACGCGAGATGTCGTCGGCCGGCCCGATCGTCGACGGCGCCGAGTACCCGCTCGACCTGTTGATCTTCGCGTCCGGGTTCGAGATCACGACCGGCCTCGTCGACCGCCTGGGGTTCGATCCCGTCGGACGCGATGGGGTGCACCTGAGCGAACGCTGGCACGACGGCACCCATTCGATGCACGGGGTTCTGACGGCCGAGTTCCCGAACTTCTTCGTTGTCAGCTTCGTCCAGGCCGGCTTCGGCCTGAACTTTGTCCACTTCCTGTCCGAGTCGACGGCTCACATCACCTGGATGATCGACCATTGCCGACAGGAAGGCATCGCGTCCATCGAGGCGACACCCGAGGCCGAGGACGAGTGGCTCAACGTGCTGTGGCAGGCGTCAGGCCCGTTGGCCCGATACAACCGAGGATGCACGCCGAGCTACGGCAACAGCGAGGGGTCGCGCACCATGCTCGCCGCCCGCAGCGCCGTCTTCCCCGGCCCGCTCATGGACTACGCCGCCCACCTCGAGCGCTGGCGTGACGCCGGCACCCTCGAGGGCACCAAGGTCATCCGAGAGCGGTAGCGATCCGGCCAGGGCCGTCGCTTCCACCATCGAGACTCGTGCTCACCGGTACGGCAACGAGCTGGTCGTCCTCCCACATGTTCTGAAACAACTGGTAGCCGAAGGCGAGTGAGGCCCAGGTCGTCAACGCAAAGACGACTGCTCCTGATGCGGCGAGAGCGAAGTCAGGCACGCCGGGCCGCCTTGGTTGGGCTCTCGCCAACGACAACGGCGCGCCTGGCATGGTGTGAGTCTCCAACGGTCGGTGTGGTGTAGGTCAACAGCACCGGTCATCATGACCGGGACCGTGCACCGACCTTTGGAACTGGCCGACGCTTCGCTTGTTCGGCTGCCTTTGGGTCGTTGTCATCAACGGGCCTTCCTGATCGGGAGTTCGACGAACTTCTAGCCGAGGCGC
>JAYUBX010000318.1:0-3559 GCA_043740665.1 Candidatus Neomicrothrix sp. | reverse complement strand
CCACCTGGTCAAGCGCAGCTACAGCGAGCCGCACTGGTCGACCAAGCGGGGCGCGGCCATGGTGCACGAACGGGTCACGCTCTACGGGCTACCCCTCGTGGTCGATCGGCTGGTCGGCTACGCCACGGTCGATCCCGAGCACGCGCGCGAGCTGTTCGTGCGCCACGCGCTGGTCGAGGGAGATTGGCGCTCGCCCCACCGATTCATCGAGGGCAATCGCGCGCTGCTGACCGAGCTGGGCGAGCTCGAGCAGCGCTTCCGTCGCAACGATCTGGTCGTCGACGACGACACCCTCGAACGGCTCTACGACGAGCGCGTGCCGGTCGATGTGGTGTCGGCGCGACAGTTCGACGGTTGGTGGAAGCAGGCCCGGCGTCAGCAACCCGATCTGCTGTCCTTCACCATCGACGATCTGCTGGCCGATTCGGCCGACGATCTGGACGAGGACGACTTTCCGGCCACGTGGCAACAGGGTGACCTCCGGCTCGGTTTGAGCTACGCCTTCGAGCCGGGCACGACCGACGACGGTGTGGCCGTGCACATCCCCGTGGCGCTGCTCAACCAGATCGACGCCACCGGTTTCGACTGGCAGGTGCCCGGGCTGCGCCACGAGTTGATCGTCGAGCTGATCCGCTCGTTGCCCAAGCCGTTGCGGCGCAACCTGGTGCCAGTGCCCGACACCGCTCGGACGGTGCTCGATCTGATCGCGCCGGCGGGTTCGTATCCGACCGAGCCGCTGCTCGACGCGCTGACCCGAGAGCTGACCCGGGTCGGGGGCGAGCCGATTCGTCGCACCGATTGGGATCTCGAGCGACTGCCTTCGCACCTGCGGCTGATCTTCCTCGTGGTCGATGACGACGACAACGTGTTGGGCCAGAGCCATGACCTCGATGCCCTCAAGGTGGCCCTGAGCGGCGAGGTTCGCGGCGCCATCGCCGGGATCGGTGGTGGTATCGAACGGCACGGGCTGACGCGCTGGGACTTCGATGTTCTCGATCGACTGGTCGAGCAGGATCGCGGCGGCCAGACGGTGAAGGGCTATCCGTCGCTGGTTGACGAGGGAGCCACGGTCGGGATCGTGCTGCTCGACCGTGCCGACGAGCAGCGTGACGCCATGTGGGCCGGTACGCGACGCCTACTGCGGCTCACCGTCGGGTTCTCGCTGCGATCGGCGCTCGACGCGCTCGACAACGACGGCCGCTTGGCGCTGGGGATGAGTCCGTACCCGACGGTGACGGCGCTGCTCGACGACGCGGTGGTGAGCGTGCTCGACGAGCTCATGGCCGCGGCCGGCGCGCCGGTCTGGGATGCGGCGGGCTTCGAGCGGGTGCAGACCCAGGTGCGCGCCGGGCAGGCTGCATTGGTGACCGACGTGGTCGCCGAGGTCGTCCGGGTGCTGCAGGCCTGGCGCGCCGTCGGTCGGCGACTCGAACGGCTCAGCGGGGTGGCCCCCGCGGCGGCGACGGTCGCCGACGTGACCGCCCAGCGCGACGCCCTCGTGTACGACGGGTTCATCTCGGCGGTGCGGCGCCATCGACTGCCCGACGTGGTGCGCTACCTCGAGGCGATGAGTCGCCGGCTCGACCAGCAGCCCGGTGCGCCCGATCGCGATCGCCGCAACATGGCCATCGTCCACCGGCTACAGATGGCCTACGACCGGCTCTTCGACCGGGTACCGGTGGGTCAGGCCCCGAGCGACGACGTGATCGAGATCGCGTGGATGATCGAAGAACTGCGGGTGAGCCTGTTCGCCCAGTCGTTGGGCACGCCGCGCGCCATCTCGGAGAAGCGCGTGCTCCAAGCGATCGAGTCAGCCGGTCGCTGACCCGCTACCCAACCTCAAGGTTCAGGGTCAGGAGTCAGGGATGATGGCGTAGGTCGAGAAGCACATCTCGTCCTCGGTGCCTTCGGCGAACACGATGTACTTCGACGCCCGGTTGGGATCGAGCGAACGGTCCCAGCTGCACGACATGCGGATGGTCTCGCCCTTGGTCACGTGCACCGGTGTCTGGATCTGGTAGTTCATCTGCCAGTCGAAGTTCCACGTCGGGATGTCGAGCAGCACCTGTTGGTCGGCGGTGCCGGGCTTCAGGGTGAGCCGGAAGTTCTTGCCCAGCGTGTGCATGTGGCCCATGGCCGCCACGATCACGCCGTCCTCGGGAATCTTGGTGTCACACGACGACGAGGCGATGCCGGCGAAGTTGGCCGCCATCTGCTCGGCCGACTGCTGACACAGGGCGAGCAGCGCCGGCTCGACCAGCGAGCCGAACACGCCGTAGAGCCGGTTGTCGTCGGCCAGGGCGGCGTTGCGGTCGCAGAGCGCCGCGGTATCGCCGGGCATGCACGGGATCTCGACCGGCCCGACGGGGTTCACGATGTCGATGGGCTTGAGGTTGGCCGAACCGGGATCGGTCTGCAGGGCGACGGTGGTCTGGTCCGGCACGGCCGTCACGCCGTAGTGGTAGTGCACCTGCAGCACGATGGCGTCGCCGGGCTGCATCAGGATGCCCGAGCCCTGCGGGTAGATGCTCGGGTCCTGGCCCGGCACCCATCCGGCGATCAGGCCCGGCTGGCCGGTGAAGCCTCGTTGCCGCGATTTGGTCGACGCGCCGGCGGTGGCCGGGTTGTTGGGCTTGATCGAGGTGCCGGCCCCGCGGTCGGGCAGCGACGGTCCGGCGTAGCACGACCAACCGGGCTTGCCGTCGCTGCCCGACAGGGCCAGCCCCTCGGCCGCCTGGGTGGCATCGATGTGGAAGATCTGGGCGTGGTGGATCTCTTGGCGCTGGCCCGGGGTGACCTCGTAGCCCGTGAGGTAGGTCGGGTCGGTGATCTTGGGGTCGAGCACGAAGCAGCGGTAGTCGTTGGGCACGCTGGTCGAGCCGGCGTAGGCGTCGGGCATCTGGAGCGTGACGTCGTGGCGGGGCTGCACGGTGTCGGCCGGCGGGGTGGAGGGGATCGGGGTGGTCTCGGGCTCGTCGATCTGTCCGCCGCTCTGGGACCATGCGACGATCCTGTCGATGTCGTGTTGGCTCAGCGCCTTCGAATGGTCGAGGGGCACGCCGACGTCGGATGCCGGCCACGGCGGCATGTAGCGGGCCTTGGTGACGGCGCCGATGCCGTCGGCCACCTTGGCTGCGTCGGCGGCGGTGTCGAGGGTCCAGTGGTCGGCACCGACCTGGCCGGAGTTGTGGCACGACGCACAGTTGGTCGACAGGATCGGCGCCACGTCCTTCTTGAACGACGGGCTCGATCCCGATGCCGCGGCCGAGATGGGCGAGGCGATCTGGTCGGGCACGGTGGACTTCGACGGGTCGAGTGCCACCAGGTCGAAGGTCAGAGCGACGTCGTCGCCGGTCTTCACCAGGCCGGCCAGCGAGATGGGTCCGATGCCGAGCGCCGACATCTTCACCTGGGTGGTCGCGGTGGCGGTCAGCTGATCGTGCTCGACCTTGGCCTGCACATCCCAGGTCACGGGAGTCGCCTTGCCGCGGACCGTCATCTGGCCGGTCATGGTGAAGCTGTAGGTCTGGCCCTCGGCCATCGATGCCGGCATCCCGGT
>JAYUBX010000317.1:0-4815 GCA_043740665.1 Candidatus Neomicrothrix sp. | reverse complement strand
CTGGCCGCGCAGGTCCGAGATGAGCTGGCCCTACTGGCCGGTCCCCGTGGCCGCTTCATCGAAGCGTTCTACGGCGGCAACGGTTTCGGCAAGCAACTCAATGCGCTCCGTCGCGGCGTCGACATCGCGGTGGCGTGTCCCGGCCGCCTGATGGACCTGCTCAACCGGGGTGACATCAAGCTCGACGCCATCGAGTTCGTGGTTATCGACGAGGCCGACCGCATGGCCGACATGGGGTTCCTGCCCGAGGTCCGCAAGATCCTCGACCTGACGCCCACCGATCGTCAGACGCTGCTGTTCTCGGCCACCCTCGACGGCGACATCGACGTGCTGGTGCGCAACTACCAGCGCAAGCCGGCTCGCCACGAACTGGCCATCGATCCGGCCGACGGGGCCAAGGTCACCCACCTGTTCTGGAACGTGGCCCGCGATCAGCGTGTCACGCTGTGCGCCAAGGTGATCGCGTCGTCGGGTCCCACCATCGTGTTCTGCCGCACCAAGCGGGGCGCCGACCGGGTGGCCCGTCAACTCGAGCAGACCGGTCTGCGCACGGCGGCGATCCACGGAGATCGTTCACAGGGCCAGCGCGAACGGGCCCTCGAGGCCTTCCATCGCGGCAGCATCGATGCCTTGATCGCCACCGACGTTGCGGCTCGCGGCATCCACGTCGATGGGGTGTCGGCGGTGATCCACCTCGACCCGCCGGCCGACGAGAAGGACTACGTGCACCGCTCGGGCCGCACCGGTCGCGCTGGTGCCGAGGGCGTGGTGGTCACGTTCGTGGCTCCTGAGCTGCGCAAGGACGTCACCAAGATGCAGAAGATCTTGAAGATGGCGCCGGGCATCACCGCCCCTGACACCGACGCGCTGCCGGTGCTCGACCGCCCGGTGCGCAAGGTGCGTCCGACCGCCCCTCGCCACGATGACGCGCCCCGGGCCGCTCGCCCCGGTGGGCCGCGGACCAGTCGGCGCACGGGCGCGCCGCGTCGGGGTTACTCGTCCGATGGTCCCCGTAGCCGCGATGGCGATACCCGGTCCGACCGCTCCGACCGGTCCGACCGCCCGTCGCGACCGTCGACCTCCGCCGGCAAGCCGGGGTCAGCCCGTTCCGGCTCTGGTTCTGGCTCGACTGGCCCAGGCTCGGCGACTTCTGGTGCCCGGCCGGTCCGGTCGGCCAAGCCCGGCCAGCCGACGCCGACCAACGCCGCTGGCAACCGCCAGATCCGTCGAGCGCATCTGCAGACCAGTGGTACCGACGGACCCGAGGCCGGGTCGCGCAAGTCCCGGCGCTCCGACGGCCCCAACCCCGACAAGGGCAAGCGCCGTCAGCCCACCAACCCTCAGGTCTGACGCTCGGGTTCTTCCGGCGCCGCTGACCGCGAGCCGTAGTAGGGGCGGCCGACGGCCTCCCACTCCTCGTAGAGCTCGAGGAACTCCTCGCCGAAGAAGGGGTCCTGGCCGCGGAGAGGCATCGCCGCCCGCCGGATGGTGAAGTCGAGCGGAGCCAAGTCGATGGCCTGGTCGAAATGGATCTCGGCCGCATCGACCTGACCGTTGCGCCGCAGGTGCAGGGCGATCCGGAACTCGAGGCGGGCCCGTTGCTCGTCGTCGGTCGGCGGCATCTGGTGCTCACGCACCTCGTCGGCATTCCCGAGCGGCAACTCGTCGTCCAGTACCCAACGCCGCAGCGCCTCGAGATGGGGCTTCGAGTCGATGCCGTGGAACTCTTTGAACTGGTCGTCGCTGAAGGCCACGTCGTTTGGTCGCACCACTTGGTCGTGCTCATCGATCCACACGACGGTGGGCACGTTGACCATGCTGTAACGCTCGGTGATGACGTGGTCACGGTCGAGCAGCACGGGATAGGTGGCATGGGCTTCGTCGACCCACGGTCGCACTGCGTCGGCTTCCTCGTCGACGGCGACGGCGATGATCGACAGCCCCTTGGGTCCGAGCTCTTGGTTGAGCTCCTCCCAGCTCGGCAGGTCGTAGCGGCAGCCACACCACGACGAGAAGGCCACCAACAGCTTCTTGCGACCGGTGAAGTCGCCCAGCGACACGGCCTCACCGTCGATGGTGTCGACCGTGAAATCAGGGGCCTGCAGCGACGTCATCTCGTCGGTGCGCTGTCGGGCACTGGGTCCTAGGGCGGCGACCATCTCGATCGGATCGATGGCCACGACCTGATCGGTGAGCCGGGCGAACACGGCCAGGTTGACCCGATCGGCGTCGATCAGTTCGGGCCACATCGAGGTCGGCACGCAGACCGGGCCACGGCAGAGCCCTTCGGGCTTCAGCGTCCAGCCGGTGGCGGCACCCAACGTCGACGGCTCGATCAGGATTCGCTCGCCATCGATCGTGGCCGCCGTCTCGACCGAGCCCTCGTCGGTGATGATCGTGAACGCCGGCATGTGGCCCCCATCGCTTATGGTCACCGGGTGGCGACTGCAACTCGGTGACGTTATCGGGCAACCACGACCCTGCCGGCCGGTCGCCGGGCCGACCAGCCGACGGCGTCTAAGGTCTCGGAAATGGCCACCGGCTCGAAGAAGAAGAATCGCAACAAGAAGCAGCAGCGCAAGCCACAGCACCACCTGCCTAAGGTAGGCACGCCGGCCGACAACGCCTACATCCAGCGCGAGAGCCGTCGCGACCTGGTCGATTTCGGTGTCGGCAGCCGTCGGCGCGGTCCTGCCAGCAAGCTGATCATCGTGGTGGTCCTGGTCGCGCTGGCGTTGGGCGTGCTGGGCCTGGTGCTGATCAATCTCTGACCCTCAACCACTGAACGTCAACCTGGAGTGTCGGCCTCAGAGGGTGGTCGAGAGCCCGCCATCGACCGGCAGGATCGCGCCGGTCACGTAGGCCCCGGCGCGTGACGTCAGATAGATAGCGGTGCCAGCCATGTCGTCGGGCTCGCCGATTCGCCGCAGCGGGATCATGCCCACGATCGAGTCGCGGAACGCGTCGAGCGTGCTCGACATCATCTGGCTCTCGAACGGACCGGGCGCGATGGCGTTGACGGTGATGCCCTCGCGGGCGAGGCGCTTGGCCAGCACCCTGGTCAGATGGTGCACCGCCGCCTTGCTGGCCGAGTACGAGTAGGTCTCAAAGTCGGGGGCGTGCAGCCCGTCGATCGAGCCGATGTTCACCACGCGCGCCGGGTCACCGGGCCGGGCCGCCGCCGCCAGCGCCGGAACCAGGTAGCGGGTCAGGTGGAACACCCCCTTCACGTTCAGGTCGAGCACGCGGTCCCACGCTGCGTCGGGGAAATCGGCCAGTGGTGCGGCCCAGTTGGCCCCGGCGTTGTTGACCAGGATCTCGAGTTTTCCCTCACGCTGCGTGATATCCTCGGCCAATCGCTGGCATTCATCGTGCTGGCTCAGGTCAGCGGGCACCGCGATGCAGGTGCCGATGGTGGACAGTTCGGCCGCGACCTGCTCGCAGACGTCGGCCTTGCGCGACGAGATGTAGACGTTGGCGCCGGCCTCGACGAAGCCACGGGCGATCATCAGGCCGATGCCTCGACTCCCGCCTGTCACCAACGCAGTTTTGCCCTCGATGGAGAAGAGATCGCTCATGGTTTCCTTTCGGGTGGCCCGGGTTGGTGGTCGCCCCAGTCGCGGCCCAGCACGACCACGGTGCGACGACAGTAGGTCGGCGCGTGCCGTGTGGGGCAAACTCCGCCGGGCCCGGTTCTGAGGGTCCGTCAGATCCAACGAGCACGCTCCGCGTTCGAGCAGTAGCCTCCCGGGCGGAGTAGGAGGTCATCGATCTACCTGGCGTGCTCGGCGAGTGCCCATCGGGGTGGACGGGAAGGTAGGGCTTAGGGCGTGCAGGCTGAACAGCCGGCAGCACAACCCGCGAAAGGGGCGGCGCGAGGGTCCAGTGGGCTCTCGCCCACCCTGGCGCGCCATCTCGACCCATTGGCGTCGATCTTCGACGCCACGCCGGTCGCCATGGGGGTGTGGTCGATCGTCGGAGATCTGATCCAGGCCAACCCGGTCTTCTGCGATCTGACCCAGATGGCGACGGGCGATGTGGCTGGCCGCCGCTTCGAGTCGTTCATCGACCCGGCCGAGGCGACCAAGATCCGGTCGATGCTCGAGGAGCTGTGGGCCGGCCACCGCAACTATTTCGAGTGCGACTTCCGGTGTGCTCGTCCGGGGGGCGGTGAGCACTGGGTGCGCACCATGGTCACCGCGGTCTATGGGCCGGCCGGGATGCCCGACTACCTCGTTTCGCAGGTGTTCGATTTCGCCAATCCCCGCACGCGTGAGTCGCAGGCGCACCGGCTGGTGAACGAGACGCCGGTGATGCTGTGGCTGACCGATTCGGTTGGCGTGCCCCGCATCGGCAACAACACGAGTGTCGAATTCCTCGGCATCGGCCCCGACGACCCCGACCTGCGCAACGCGCTGTTGCGCACCGTCCATCCCGACGACCTGGCCGAGATCTCTGAAGCGATGCTCGTCAACATCAACGATCGGGTGCCGTTCGAGTTCACCGTTCGCGTTGCTCGCCGTGACGGCGTCTACCGCTGGCTGCACCATCGGGCGCTGCCGTTCTTCGATGCCGATGGCGAGTTCGAGGGCTACGCCGGCGCCAGCCTCGACGTCACCGACGCCGAGGAGCTGCGCCTCGAACTCGACAACGTCCGTGAGCTCTTCCGCACGGTCACCGAGGCCGGACCCATCGCGGTGATCCGCACCGACCGCGTCGGCAACATCGTTTTCGCCAACGGCGGTTGGCCGGCTTTCCTTGATGGCACTCGAGACCATCTGGTGGGGCTCAACTGGCGGTCGGTGCTGGCACCCG
>JAYUBX010000316.1:0-8960 GCA_043740665.1 Candidatus Neomicrothrix sp. | reverse complement strand
TCCCCTGCTCGATGATGGCTTGATCGTCGACGTCGAGCCGGCCGAGGTGGTCGCGCCCAACCCGGGCCGTGCCGACCGTCGGCACCAGCAGAACAAGCTGACGATCGCCGGTCTGCCCGACGATCTCATGGCCACCGAACTCGAGCTCCGGGGCTGGACGTGCATCCCGCCCCTCTAAACGGGTGCGGCGGGGAACCGCTGAACGGGTGGCGCCTTCCAGGTCACGTAACGTTGGTGTATCAGGCGCACTATTGGCAAGATCGTCGTCCGATTGTTCCGCTACACCCTCGTCGGCGAACCGCCACCCGACCCGGTGTGCGTCATGGTGGCGGCCCCGCACACGTCGAACTGGGATTTCATCCTGACCATGGCGATGCTGTGGGCCACCGACATGCGCCCGGTCTGGCTGGGCAAGAAAGAGATGTTCGCCGGTCCGGCGGGCTGGTTGTTCCGCTCGATGGGCGGGCTTCCGGTCGACCGCGACAACCCGGCGGGCCTGGTCGATGCCATGGTCGATCTGGCCCAGTCGGGGGCCCACGTGGCCATCCTGCTGCCGCCCGAGGGAACCCGCGCCAAGCAGACCTACTGGAAGTCGGGCTTCCGACGCATCGCCCTGGGGGCCGACGTGCCGGTGCTGCTCAGCTTCCTCGACCAGCCCACTCGCACTGGCGGGTACGGCCCGACGCTGCGCATGACCGACGACGTCGTCGCCGACATGGACCAGATCCGGTCCTTCTACGCCGACAAGTACGGCATGAGCCCGGGCCGGTTCACGCCGCCCCTGCTGCGCGAAGAAGTCGCCGCCTCCGAGCCGACCTGAAGGTCGGTTGTCTCGTCGCTAGAACCGCTGAGCGGTGAAGCCGCCGACGGGCAGAGGAATCGTCTGAGGCTGAGCGGTGGTGAAGTCGACCTCGGCCAGGGCGATGCGCCGGGGAACCGGATCGTCGCAGGTGCGAATCGTGTAGGCCCCGTTGGTCACATTGGCGATCGAGCTCCACAGGGTGTGGTCGTCGTGGCGCTGGTCAGCATCGGCGCGGACGAACCCAAGCGGGATATCGAAGTTGTTGAGGATATGCAGCGCCGCCAGCTCGGCCTCGGCTCCAGTGGCCAGCGGGCGAAGCTGACTGGTCAGGGCGACGGCCCGCAGGAATCTCGATGGCGGGGTGGAATCGCCCGGCAAGCCGACCATGCCGTATCCCTGGCCCATGGGGTCGACCTCGACTCTGCCGATCACCCGTCCGATCGGGTTGACGTTGGCCAGGTTCACATGGGTGCGCAGGTTGGTGAGGTGCCAGTCGAGGTAGGGGCCGTTGGTGGCGACGCCGATGGGGTTCGGCAGCACCCGCATCTCGCCGGCCACCCATTCGATCACCGATGAGTCGCCCGAGGCATCGTGCAGGATCACGTGAGCCGGTGGCGGGCCCCCCATCTGGGGCACGACCATCGGCCAGACGACGAGGCCCGTCATGAGGGTCGTTGCTTCGGTCACCGTGGCGCAGGTGCCGAGCATCATGGCCACGACGTCGGTGATGGCGGCCAGTCGATCGGTGGCAATCCCGTCGGCCGGGGTGTAGTCGCAGAAGCCGGGCATGTACTGCAGGCCGACGTAGAGCCCGGCCTCGTTCACCCCGTCGCTCAGCGTCGCCGGTGAACCGAAGCCGTCCATCCCCACGACGCCATAGGCGGACTTCCAAGCTCGGCCGGGACCCGCCGGCGAGGTGGTGGTGCCCTCGAACCCACGAGGTAGGGCCACGATGTTGGCGCCGAGGGCGTCCGGGAACTCCATCGTGCGCCCGACGACCACCGATCCGTCGACGGCCTGCAAGCGAAATGACGTGCACATGGGTGGACCTCCGAAACAGGAACAGCTGGCGTCGCATGGTAGGGCGATGGCCGAGTCGTACCCGGTGGGTCCGAGGGGATTGTCGCGATCGAGCGGGCGAACGGCACTCTCACCATCGTCAATGATGACTGACGACGTCGGTCGGGACCTTCGCCTCTGGTGCACGCGCCGGCATTCGCCGACGGTGGTCTCAACGGTCTACGGAGGAGAACCCTGATGCGAGCAGTCGTGGTGTACGAGTCGATGTACGGCAACACCCACCTGGTGGCGGCGGCGATCGGTGAGGGTCTGGCGATGGGCGACGGTCTAGGAGATGCCAACGAGGTATCGGTCGTTGCGGTCGGCCGCGCTGATCCTGAAGCTCTGGCTGGTGCCGATCTGATCGTCGTCGGTGGTCCCACTCACGCCCACGGCATTCGTCACGACAGCACGCGTCAGTCGGCGGTCGACGCCGTGTCGTCGACCGAGAACGACCTGTCGCTCGATCCTGACGCCCAGAACGGGGATCTGCGTACGTGGTTGTCGGGTATCGACGGCGCTGGTCGGATGGCCGCCGCCTTCGACACTCGGGTCGACATCGCGGCCGCCCTCAGCGGCCGAGCCTCGAAGGGGATCAGCCGCAAGTTGCGGCATCAAGGGTTCGACGAGATCATCGAGCCGGAGAGCTTTCTCGTCACCAAAGCGACGCACCTCGAGCCGGGTGAGGTCGACCGTGCTCGCGAGTGGGGTCGTCAGGTGGTCGCCCGGGTCGCGTCGACCAAGGTCCGGTGATCGGCGGACCCGTCACCACGGTGCGACAGATTTCGGTTGGAGGTTCGAGGCTTGACCGTGAAGGCTGACGGCATGTCGTCGACTGATCGAGAGGCGGCGGCGGGCAGGATTGGGCATCTGCACCGCAGCCGGGGCCACACCTTCGCCAAGCGGAGCGAATCCACGTTGGACCTGATCGCCGGCCTCGGGGTCGACGGCGATGCGCACAGCGGGGCCACGGTGCAGCACCGGTCACGGGTGGCCGTCGATCCGAGCCAACCGAACCTTCGCCAGGTGCACCTCGTCGCGGGTGAGTTGTACGACGAGCTCGTCGTCCGAGGCTTCGCTCTCGCTCCGGGCCAGATGGGCGAGAACATCACCACCCGGGCCATCGACCTGCTGACGTTGCCGACGGGGACGATCCTCCGGTTGGGCGATCGGGTCCTGCTTGCTCTGGCCGGTCTCCGCAACCCCTGCCAGCAACTCAACCAGTTCGAGGCTGGCCTGATGGCTGCGGTGCTCGATCGCGACGAAGCCGGTGGCCTCGTCCGCCGGGCCGGCGTCATGGCCGTCGTCGTGCTCGGTGGCGCCATCGCCGTCGGCGACGAGATCTCGGTGGCACGACCGCCCGGCCCCCCGATCCCCCTCGCCCCCGTCTGACAAAATCGGCAACCTTCCCCGGTTTTGCGCACCAGGATGCGCAATAACGGGGAAGGTTCGGTCGGGCGATGCGTCGGGGAGAGCGCCTACCTGAGGATCAGAGGATGAAGAGCATCTCCTGATAGGTGGCGAGGGGCCACAGGTCGTCGGCCACCAGGCCTTCGAGCTCGTCGGCGGCAACCCGCACCGCCGCCATGGCGGGCAGATGGTCGTCGCAGGCGTGCTGCGCTTCGGCCACCAGGGTGGTCGGGGTGCTCGTGCGAGAGCTCCTCGCGCAGCTCGCCGATCGCGGCTTGCAGCGCCTTGGTCGCGGCCGACACCCCGTCGATCGTCGACGGCTCGAAGTCGTACCCGATGGCCTTCAGGCTGGCGGCGTTGGTGGCCAGCTCGGTCTGGTAGCGCAGGGCCGCGGGCAGGATCGAGGTAGAGGCGATCTCGAGGGTCGATCGCGCCTCGACCCCGATGCTGAGGGCGTACTGCTCGAGGCCGATCTCGTAGCGGCTGTGCATCTCTCGATGGTTGAAGACGCCGTAGTGCTCGAACAGTTCCTGAGCTTCGGGCGTGATGAGCTCGGGCAGGGCATCGAGGGTCGTGCGCAGGTTCGGCAGCCCTCGTGCTGCGGCCTCGGTCTGCCAGTCCTCCGAGTAGCCATCGCCGTTGAACACGACGCTGCCGTGCACCGTGATGATCTCTTCGAGGATCTTCTGCACTGCCACGTTGAACTCGGTGCCGTCGGCCAGTCGAGCCTCGATGTCGGTGGCGATGTAGTCGAGGGCCTCGGCAAGAATGGTGTTGATGGTCACCATCGGGCCGGCGATCGACTGCAACGATCCGGGAGCCCTGAACTCGAAGCGGTTGCCGGTGAAGGCGAACGGGCTGGTGCGGTTGCGGTCGCCCGGATCGGTCGGCAGTTCGGGCAGCGTGTCGACCCCGATGAGCACGCCTCCCTTGGCGATCTGGTCGAAGACGTCGGTCAGCTGGTCGCCGAGGAAGATCGAGATGATGGCGGGAGGGGCCTCGTTGGCTCCGAGGCGGTGGTCGTTGGTCGCTGACGCAACGGACGGGCGCAGCAGCCCGGGGAACTTGTGGACGGCTCGGATCACGGCGGCGCAGAACAGGAGGAACTGGGCATTGTCGTGAGGGGTGTCGCCGGGCAAAAGCAGGTTGCCCTCGGTCGAGTTGCCCAACGAGAAGTTGACGTGCTTGCCCGACCCGTTGATGCCTTCGAATGGTTTCTCGTGGAAGAGGCACTCCATCCCGTGCTTCTGCGCGACCTTCTTCAGGATCACCATCAGCAACTGCTGGTGATCGGTGGCCACATTGGCCCGCTCGAACATCGGTGCCAGCTCGAACTGGCCCGGTGCAACCTCGTTGTGGCGAGTCTTGGCCGGGATACCGAGCTTCAACAGTTCACGTTCGGCATCGAGCAGGAAGGCCAGCACCCGATCGGGAATCGCCCCGAAGTAGTGGTCGTCGAACTCCTGGCCCTTGGGGGGCTTGGCGCCGAACAGTGTGCGGCCCGAGGCCAGCAGATCAGGGCGCGACAGGAAGAAGCTTCGGTCGATCAGGAAGGACTCCTGCTCGGCCCCGGCGAACGACACGACCGCGTCGGGGTCGGTGTGGCCGAACAGCCGCAGGACCCGTTCGGCCTGGGCGGCCATGGCCTGTTGCGAGCGCAGCAGCGGCGTCTTGTGGTCAAGCGCCTCGCCGGTCATCGACACGAACACCGTCGGGATGCACAGCGTGTTGCCGTTCGGGTTCTCGAGGATGTAGGCGGGGCTGGTGGCGTCCCAGCCGGTATAGCCGCGCGCCTCGAACGTGGCTCGCAGGCCACCGTTGGGGAAGCTCGACGCGTCGGGCTCACCCTGGATGAGGGTCTTGCCGGCGAACTCGGCGATCGACGAGCCGGTCGAGTCGGGCTCAAGGAAGCTGTCGTGCTTCTCGGCGGTCAGTCCGGTCAGCGGGTAGAAGACGTGGGCGTAGGGGGTCGCCCCCTTCTCGATGGCCCAGTCCTTCATCGCCGATGCGACGATGTCGGCGACGACGGGGTCGAGCGGCTTCGAGTGCTCGATGGTGCCCAACAACGACTTCTAGACGAGCTTCGGCAGCCGCTTCTGCATATCCGTCTTGGTGAAGACGTTGGCGCCGAAGATCTCGTCGGGTGCGTCGGGCGTCGGGAAGATCTCGGCCGGTGGGGTGTGCTGCTTGACCGCATCGATGGCGTGCAGTCGGGCCGTACTTCCTCTCATATCGGGCTCCTTGTCGAAATCTTCATGCCGTGCTGATCTTTCACCGCACGGATCGGATGGTCCGGCGGACCGTACGATCCCAAGATCACGGGCGCATTTCGGGCCGGTGGATAGCCCCGAATCTGTCTCCCCTGCGAATCAAGGCCTTCGAGGTCCTCGAACGGCGCTCGTCAAACCGACCGACTGGAGTTGCCCCATCTCTCGATCGCTGGCCCGGCTGGAACAGGCCCTGCTGCCGCTGGTGATCGTTGCGGCCGCGCTGGGCATAGCCGCTCCCGCGCCGGCCCGACAGTTGGCCGACCATCACGGCATCGACGTCGTCCTGGCGATCCTGGTGTTGGCCAGTGCCCTCACCATCCCGTCGGGTTCACTCACCGGATTGCGGGCGCTCAGGCGTCGCCTGGTGCTCGTGCTGGGCGCGACCACCTTCGTGCTGCCCGTTTTGGCGCTGCTGCTCAGCCGGGCCGTGTCCAACCCCGACCTGCGGGACGGTGTGCTGGCCGTGGGTGTGGCTCCGGCCGAGGTGGCGTCGTTGGCGGTGGCATCAATCGCCGGTGGTGAGGTTGCACTGGCGGCGGTGCTGCTGGTCGCTTCGACGCTCATCAGCGTGCTCGTCGCCGGGCCGGTGCTTTCTCTGCTGGCGGGCGCAGAGGTTTCGCCGGCGGGGGTGCTGAGCACGCTCGTCGTCGTGGTGGCGTTGCCGTTGGCGCTCGGCTTGGTGTCGCGGCGACCCCTCAAGCGGTGGAGCGATGCCTCGGCGACGGCGGGTGCGGTCTCGATCGTGGCGGTGGTTGGCCTGGTGTGGTTGGTGTCGTCGCAGGTCGAGTTGTCAGCGTCCTACGTCGGGGTCTTCGTCGTCTTCGCGGTGTTCATCGGCCTCTCGGCGTTGGGTGGATCCCTACTGGCGCGCGGTCTGGCGCCGCCCACGGCGACGTCTGTCGTCCTCGATGTCTCCATGCGAGATTTCGCCGTGGCCAGTGGCATCGCAGTTGCCGCTTTTGGTCCGGTCGCGGCGGGACCGCTCGGGCTGTACGGCGTGTTGGTGATGGCGTGGGGAGCAGTGGCTGCCCGACTGGTTCGAGTGAGCCGCTAACTCGTGGCGCACCGGAAGCCGACGTGACACGTCGACGTGTCGACCGCTTCCGGCTGGCGGGCGGCAGGCCGGAAACGGAGGCAGTAGTTCGGTGCGCACAGATGCGAGCCGCCCTTGATCACCCGTCGTCCGAAGGTCTCGTCGGCCGCCACGGTGTCGGCACCCGGTCGGGATGCGGGTGGTCCGCAGCAGGCCGAGCGAGGCATCGGGTGGGTGTCGTGCCACCAGTCGGTGGTCCATTCCCAGACGTTGCCGGCCATGTCGAACAGCCCGTACCCGTTGGGTGGGAACGACCCGACCGGGGCGGTGCGGGCGTAGCCATCGAGTTCGAGGTTCTGCCACGGGAACTCACCCTGCCAGGTGTTGGCGAGCTGGCGACCATCGGGATAGGGCTCGTCGCCCCAACAGAACGCCGCCCCAACCAGTCCGCCCCGAGCGGCGACTTCCCACTCGGCTTCGGTCGGTAGCCGGGCGCCGCGCCAGGTCGCGTAGGCCTCGGCATCGTCGAAGGCGACCTGCACGACCGGATGAAGCTCCCGGCCGGCCAGATCGGACCCCGGTCCGTTTGGTGCCCGCCAGTTGGCCCCGGGCACGTAGCTCCACCAATTGGCGAAATCGCTCAGGTCGACGGGGCCGGCGGGAGACTCGAACACCAGGCCACCTGGCGTCAGGAGCTCGGGCAGAGCGCCGGGGTAGTCCTCGGGTCGTAGTGGTCGTTCGGCGATGGTGACCCAGCCCGTGTCGGCGACGAACGCGGCGAACTGCGCGTTGGTGACGGCGTGTCGGTCGATCCGGAAGGCGTCGACGACCACGTCGGCCACCGGGGCTTCCTCCGGGTAGAAGTGGTCCGAGCCCATGAGCGTTGGGCCGCCGGGAATCAACACCATGTCCTCGGGGGTAGGCATCGTCAGCTTTCCTTGATTGGCAGGGTGGCGATGTCGGACCCTGCCAGACGTGCGGTCAGTCGGCTGCCGGCCGGCGGGCCGCCCTTGAGCTCGGCGTCGAGGAAGGCGACGGCGGCCTGGTCGAGGAGCGCCTTGTTCGGCGGGGCGAAGATCGAGTTGTGGTCTGCGGCGGGGAAGGTCACGAAGTAGTTCGGGCCGGGCAGTTGAGCGAACACCGGCTGGCTGCCGGAGATCGCCACAACCGGGTCCTTGACACCATGCAGCAACAGCAATGGTACCGCGGGCGGGTCAGCGAATGAGCCGCCGGGGATGGGAGCGAGCACCCCCGACATCTCGATGGCCGCCTGCACGCCGCTGACGCGGTAGGTCGACTCGAAACGTTGCTTCGAGTGTCGTCGCCGCCCCGAGAGAGTGACCGGCGAGGGCCAGGCAGCCCGGGGCAAGGTGGCCGACGAGGAGCTGGGTGGGGGCGTCGGCCAGTTTGCGCATCGACGCTACGACGAAGTTCACATCGCCCAGTTGGTTCGGCAGGTCGGAGATGTCGGCCCCTGGTCCGCTGCCGAGTGGGAACGAAGGCGCCGCCACGATGTAGCCGGCCCGGACCCACGGTTCGACCAGCGCGGCGATGGCGGCGCCGGTCGACGTGACGCCGTGCGACGCGATGATCCGCGGAAAGACCCCGTCGGCCGCGGGCGCCCCGGCGGCCGGCAGACCGTTGGGGTCGGCGGTTGAGACCGGATAGAGGATGACGGTTGGCATGGTGCGATCGGTACGCGACTCGAGGTGGCGATTGGGCTTGGCTGCGGTGGGGCGGGAGGCATCGACGAAGGTCACCTCGGCCCGGCCGACGGCGTAGGGGCCAGCCGTCGACGCGCTCGATTCGCTGGCCGGCAGGCACCCGTGAGTCGCAGGGGCCAACCCGGTCGCGGCGGGGTCGACGGGGTCGGGGGACTCGGCTGTCGACGAGCGGTCGCACGCAGTGGCGTCGGCCAGCAGCGCGAGAGTCAGAACCAATACGAGTGCGGTCGAGCCGGCCGTTCGACGCCGTGTTGGTGCGGTCGGCGACATGGCGGGCAGCTAACAACCCGGGCGGTGAGTCGTCAAGAGGCGGCCAGATTTCTAAGCCGTCCGCATCGGTTCGTCCGGCTGAATCTTGCTACCTTCAGCGCCATGTCCGACTACATCATCCCGCCACCCGAACCCAAGGAGATCGACGAGAAGCTCTCGGTCGAGCTGCGTCATCTCTCGGCCAATGCGGTACTGAAGGGTCACCCGTCTGGTGACGAGAAGTGCCAGAACTGCCTTTACTACCTCGAGCCGACCGCCGAGATCTCGTACTGCTGGCACATGAAGCTTCGGATCCTCGTCGGTGATCAGTGGTGGTGCCAGTGGTGGGACGCCATCCCCGAGGATTCCTGACCCGGCCATGGCGAGCGCAGGATGGGGCGATCTGGCGGTGA
>JAYUBX010000315.1:0-6240 GCA_043740665.1 Candidatus Neomicrothrix sp. | reverse complement strand
GCGCATGTTGCGCGATGCGTTCGCGCTGGGGTGCAGCGGCTGCTACCGGCCCTTCGCGGAGATGGCCCATGCCACGCTCTCGGTGCTGGCTCCGACCCTGGACGGCACCGAACATGCGGCGGTCATGCAGGCGTTCCGGATCCTTCCCGCCCACCCCGATGTGCTCCCCGCGTTCGAGATCCTCCGCAACCACGGCATCCGCATCGCGGTGCTCACGAACGGCTCGGCCGCGCTCACCACCCACCTGCTTGCGATCAACGATCTGAGCGACCAGGTCGAGCGCGTCGTGAGCGTCGACGAGGTCAATGCGTGGAAGCCACAACCCGCGCCCTACCGGCATGCCGCCGCCTCTTTCGGATTGCGGCCCGATCAGGTAGCTCTCGTTGCCGTGCACGCCTGGGATACCCACGGGGCCCGGGCCGCCGGCCTGGTCACCGGATGGGCGTCCCG
Organism: Candidatus Neomicrothrix sp.; assembly: GCA_043740665.1. GTDB lineage: Bacteria > Actinomycetota > Acidimicrobiia > Acidimicrobiales > Acidimicrobilacustridaceae > UBA4742. The sequence continues at coordinate 5,790 of JAYUBX010000315.1, read as the reverse complement.
GCATGAGGGCTCCTACAGTACAGTGTTCGACCCGCCAGACGCGGAGGGTGAGCTCCTGACAGACGCCGCGTCCGCACTCGCAGCGCTGCCCGAGTAGTCGCAGCCGAGCGACCAGCGAGGGCCGCTGCCGTCCGACTTCGACAGTGCTCGCTCCTGATCAGAGCATCGATCCGAGGTCGGATCCGACGGTCGGGTAGGCGGCGGTCATGGACCTCAGTTGACGGCTGGTCAGGTCTGCCTTCATGGCGAGGCCGATGAAGTTGATCAGCTCGCCGTAGCCAGGTCCGAGCATGTGGGCGCCGACGATTCGATCGTTCGATCGATCGACGAGGATCTTGGACGCGGCCGTGCCTTCTCCGATGCGGTAGTTCGAATACCAGCCGCTCGTGTCGTGGTAGCGGACATCGAGATCCATGCCGTTCGCGGTCGCTTCTGCTTCCAGGAGGCCCACGCGGGCGAGTTCGGGGATGGTGAACACGGCGGTCGGGACCCCCGCGTAGTCGGGCACGACCGTCGTGCCCCTCACCATGTTCGACGCGGCGACCTTGCCCTCGAACACGGCGACGGGGGTGAGAGCCATGCCCGCGGTGTCAGCGGAGTCACCGGCTGCGTAAACCGCGCCGTTGGTCGTGCTCTGGAGGTGCCCGGCGACGGTGACGCCCTCGTCGCTGTAGGCGACTCCGGCAGCGTCGAGCCCGAGGGTGGACAGCTCCGGGATGCGACCGGCGCCGTGAACGACGAGATCGGTGTCGATCGTCGTGCGTTCACCGGATCGTTCGACGGTCACGCGGTAGCCGTTGCCGGCGAGTTCGATCGAGGTGATGGTGGTGCTGCGATGTAGCTCGATCCCCACGTCGGCACTGCGGTTGACCAGGAGCTCGACGAGGTCGGGGTCGAAGACTTTCAGAGGCCGTTCGCCGTGGTCGATGATCACCGGTGAGGCGCCCGCCCGGGCCGAGATGTGCGCGAACTCGAACGAGATGAAGCCACCGCCGACGAAGAGGACACGTCGGGGCAGAGCCTCGAGGCTGAGAAAGTCGGTGCTGTCGATCAGATGCTCAGCACCCGGGAAGTCCAAGGGCCGCGGTCGCGCTCCGGTAGCGATGAGGAAGCGGCGCGCTATGTACGGCGCGCCGTCGATGTCGACGCGGTCGGTATCGGTGAACGTGGCGGAGCCGTGGAGGGTATCGATGCCGTTGCCGGCCAGATCCCGTTCCACGTTCTGCGGAACCGGGTCGGTGAAGCCCCGTTTGTGCTTCATGAGGTCGGCCCAGTTGATCGACAGCTCGGTGTCGTCGATGCCTTTGCCCCGCAGGAGTCGGGCACTGTCGATGATCTCGGCGCCGCGCCGGAGGATCTTCTTGGGGTCGCATCCTCGCAGGGCGCAGGTGCCGCCATAGGGCAGCGCATCGACGATCGCGACATGCCAGCCCGCCGATGCAGATTTGTTGGCCGCGGCGACGCCGGCCATGCCGGCGCCGATCACGATCAGGTCGTAGCTACCGCTCATCTCGTCGTGCCCCTTCGGGTCGGTACAGGCCTGAGTCGGGCACGGTTGCGGTCGAGGTTTCACACGTTGCCCTCGATCGCCGCCAGCGCCACGCTCCCACGCCGCCGGCGAACATCCCGGCGCCGATCAGGAGCCAGTTGCCGATCCCGAGCCCGGCGAGGGCCCTGAGGGCCCCGAGAGACGCGAGCAGCGGGAGTCCGCAGCACGCGGCCAGCCCGGCGACGGCGAGACCGAACAATCCCGCCTTCGTTTCATGGTCACCCACGGCCCAGTACCTCTCGTAGTTGATCGAGCGTCGGCGATCCGGCCGGGCCGTCCGGCGTTTCATAGACCCGACATGCCAACCCGACCGGGGTGTCCGGATCGGCGAACAAGTCCACGCCGTCGAGCACCACGCTGGGCGATCCTCGAAAGCCAACCCGCAGCGCCTCCTCGGGGGTCTCCACCCGACGGCGAGTGACGGTGAGGCCCGGGAACTGAGCGGCGAGAGCATGCAGGTGGCCGTCAGCGGTCTTCCAGTTCGGGCACCCATCGAAGTAGAGCAAGGTCACGTTCATGGATCGACGATAAACCCTCTCCTGCAGGAGAAGGTCAAGGGCTATGGTCATCTGATGCGAATCGGTGAGCTCGCTGAAGCGGGCGAGGTTCCCACCCGGACGGTGCGGTTCTACGAACGTGGCGGGCTGCTCCCCGAACCACACCGGACATCCAATGGCTACCGGGTGTACGACGACGTGACGGTCGGCCGCCTCCGGTTCATCCGCACAGCGCAAGCGGCTGGTCTGACCCTCAGCGAGATTCGCGCCATCGTCGAGATCCGCGACGGCGGTACCGCACCGTGTGCCCACGTCGACGCGCTCCTGAACTCGAAGCTCGCGGATATCGAGCGCAGACGCCACGAGCTAGCGGCGCTGGAAGCCGACCTCACCCGCCTCGTGGATCGCAGCCGCACGCTCGATCCCGCGGACTGCGCCGGCGACGACATCTGCCACATCCTCCAGCCAAGCACCGACGATGACACTGTGGCGGACAACCCCCAGTAGAGCGGGACCCGACCATGATGACCTGGCTACTGAGAGGCCGTGGGAGGATCTGGTGAAGTTGGACGTCGTGACCGAGATCATGATCGACCGCCCGATCGAACAGGTTGCGTCGTATGCCTGTGACCCGGCGAATGCCACCGAGTGGTACGTCAACATCCTGGCAGTCGAGTGGGAGACCCCTCCGCCAGCTCGGGTCCAAGGTCGCGTTCGTGGCACGGTTCCTGGGCCGACGACTTGCCTACACCGACGAGCTCGTCGAACTCGTCCCCAACCATCGTCTCGTCATGCGCACGGCGCAGGGCCCGTTCCCGATTGAGACCACCTACACGTGGGACGCGGTGAAGGGTGGGACCTTGATGACGCTACGAAATCGGGGGCAGCCTGCCGGGTTCTCGAAGGCGGCAGCACCGATCATGTCGGCTGCCATGCGCCGGACGAATCGCAAGGACCTTGCCAAATTGCGGTCGATTCTCGAGGCATCTGAGTAGCCGTCGTCGCCCAAGGCCGAGGGATCGGCGGGCGCTCCACAAGGGACAGCCTCGACCAGGGGAGCCGCTGCTGCACGCGCTCCGCCTAATCCGGCTCAGCTTCGTCGGAGGCGCGCAGGATCTCGTCGAGTCGAAGGAGATCTGCGGTCGTCACGATCCCGACGAACGCGCCGCCCGCGTCGACGACCGGAAGGAGGTCGAAACCGCCCGCGTCCATGGCGCGCACTGCGTGGCCGACGGTCCACGACGGCTCGGCCCGAGGCGTGTCGTCACGGGCGATGGCGCCGACAGCGGTCGTCGCCCACTGGTCGCGGGGCACCGCGCCGAGATCGGCCACGCTGACGAGCCCCTGGTAGGTACGGCCATCGACGACGGGAACGGTGGTTCGGCGGGTCATGAGGAGATGATCTTCGACGAACTGATCGAGGGTCGCGTTCGGTGGAGCAGTGAGCACGTCACCCTGGATTGCCGCTGTCAACGGCAGCATAAATCGTCGCTCCAGATGGCCGCCGCGTTCGCTGGATTGGTAAATCGACACAGACGATGAGCCCATCATGAGTTGCGAGACGACGGTCGCGATGAGGCCGGGGACGATGAAGCCGGGACGTCCGGTCGATTCGGCCACGAACATGACCGCAGCCAGCGGCGTGCGATAGCCGGCGCCGAGGAACGCGGCGACGCCGATGACTGGGAAGAGGGTCTGGGTGGGCTCGGCTAGGCCGCCGCCGCAGAGTCGACCGACGAGCGCACCTCCGACCACCAGGGGAACGAACAGACCTCCGGCCCCGCCGCCACCCACCGTCGCGGACGTGGCTGCTGTCCGCAGCGCCAGCAACAACGCGACGGCCCACCATGCGCGCGTGTCGGATGCCAGCCAGGCGATGACGTTGTAGCCGGCTCCGAGCGTCAGGCTCTCGCCGTAGACCAACCGGCTGGTCACGGTCAGACCAGCGAGGATCAGTGCGGCGCCGCCGATCCGCAGTACCGGGTTGAGGGTGCTGCTCAACCGCTTGGCCGCTTTGACCATCCAAGCGAAGCCGCGGGCGCCGAGGCCAGCGAGGACACCCACAAGGGCGGCCCCCGCCAGTTCGCGAAGTCCGAACGGCGGCGAGCCGTCGATGGGAAACAGGGGCGTCGTGCCGTAGATGGCGACGTAGACCAGGTAGCCGGAGACCGAGCCGACGAGGGCCGGGAGGAGCATGCGCTTGGCGGTGTCGTCGCGGAAGGGCACCTCCAGGGCGAAGATGGCGCCAGTAGCCGGTGTCTTGAAGATGGCGGCCACCCCGGCAGCCGCGCCGGCGACCATGAGCACCTTGACATCGGTGCGCAGGAACAGTCGACGGAACCGGGATTGCAGGCCGGTGCCGATCACCGACCCGATGTAGATGGACGGTCCTTCGAACCCGAGCGCTCCGCCAGCGCCCAGCGTGGCGATCGACGCAACGACGCGCCCGACGGCCGGCCGTAGATCGAGTGGGAGGGCCTTGTCGTGGAAGTTCCGGATGTATTCGTCTGAGGTGGATGGGCTTGCGCCACTTGCGAGCCACCGCAAGGCGAGGGCCGCGACGATGAGACCGACCCCCGGAGCGACGACCTGCACAGCCACCGGGAGGTCATAGAGGTGGTCGAGAGCACCTCGGCCGGTCACCCACTCGAACGCGGCCACGCCCAACCCCGTCACGACTCCGGTCACCGCGGAGAGCAACAGCACCCCTCGTGACCGTCGGGCGAGGCCAGCGAGACTGAGACGAAGCACCGTCATTGCTGGAGTGCCGCTCGAAAACCATCTCTACCCATGTTTGCAGTATGCAATGCTTGTCATATGCAAACAAATGGCGAGGCGGTGGCGCTGCCCCTGGTCGAGTCGGTGCTCACCGCGTCCCGAGTGCTGGTAGGCATCGCCGCGCGTTCGCTCAGCGCCACCCAGGACGAAGTCACGCTGCCGCAATATCGGGCGCTGGTGGTGCTGCAGGCTCGTGGACCTCAGTCGCTGCTGCAGTTGGCCGAGGAGCTGCAGGTCGTGCCGTCGACCGCGACTCGGATGTGCGATCGGCTCGTAGGCAAAGGTCTGATCCGCCGCAACGCAGCACCCGAGAACCGCCGTGAGGTGGAGCTGGCCGTCACGGAGAAGGGGGCGGGTCTGGTGAACCTGGTGACACGCCGGCGTCGCGCCGAGATCTCGCGAATCGTGGGGCGGATGAGCGACGAAGGTCGAGCAGACGTGGTGGAGGCGCTCCAGGAGTTTGCTCGGGCAGCCAACGAACCATCAGACCAAGCGTGGTTCCTGGGCTGGTCGTGAGGCTGCGCCGGAGCCCACGAGATCTTCGACCGCATCGAAGTTCTCGCGACGGCGGAGGTGCGGCGTGCCAGCGCTCGCTGACGTGACCAGGAAAGCCGTCGGTCATGACCGGATCGTGTCGATCGTCGAGGCTCTCCTGCTTGCCACGGTCGCGGTCCTGGCGGCGTGGTCCGCCTACATCGACGGGAACCAGGAGGGGATGACGCCCGCCGAGAAACGGCTCCGATCAGAGTTCAAGGTCGCTTTTGACGCCTGGATCGCCACCGACCCTACCAACAACTCCGAGGCCCCGTCCGGCCCGACCTACATGCCCGAGTAGCAGCAACCGGATCTCGCGAAGTCCGCCGATCTCGATGCCCAGGCGGACGCGCTCTACGCCGACGGAGCAGCGGCAGGCGGCCACGCCGACGACTACATCCGCATCACGATCTACCTTGCGACGGTCCTGTT
>JAYUBX010000314.1:0-4146 GCA_043740665.1 Candidatus Neomicrothrix sp. | reverse complement strand
CCTCGATCTCCGCGGGTGGCTCGCTCGCGATCCCGACGCGGTCTTCGCCCTCGCGGGCGAGGCGGCGGCATGGCACCTGGGCTACCTGCCGCGACGGTTCGAAGGCTCCACATCGATCTGGATTCCGGCGGGGACGCGGGTGCCTCACGGCCTGCGGGCAGAAGTGTCGCTGGTTCGGCTCCGCTGGCCGACCGATTCGGCACGTCGGCTCGGCCCGACGAGCCGGCAGCTGGCCGCCAAGCGGCTGGATCTCACCGGGTGGGCGAGCGGCCTTCCGGCTCTCGGCCCCGAGGCGATTGTGGCGCAAATCGCCGCTCGACCGGCGTCGTTCCGCGCGTGGGCCGACCTCATCGGTCAGCTCGATGTGTTGGTCGGCGACTGCGATCCGGGACGCTTGCGTGAGCTCCTCGATGGGTTCTCGGTGCCGACGTGGCAGCGGGCGGCCTACCTCCTCGACCGCGGAGGTCTTCACGACGCCGGAGTCGAGCTGCTCGATGGTCGGGCGATCCGAGCCATGTCAGTGGCTCAGTTCGGCGATGCATCCGACGTCGTGTGGTCGCAGGTGTTCCAGGTGAACGACCACCTCATCGCCCCGCTTCAACAACGACTCGGGAAGGCGTGACATGGCGCAGATCGGTCTGACGCGCGCAGCTGTCGGCATGCACGGCGCCGGCCGGGCCGACACCTACGGAGCCGCGCTGCTCGATGTCGCGCAGGACCACCTGTTGTGGTTGCTGGCCGAGCTCGGCCACTTCGATGACGGCTCCCTGATCTTCAAGGGTGGCACGTCGCTTCGGAAGTGCCGGCTCGGCAGCGCCGGGGCGATTCTCCACCGATCTCGACTTCGTCGCGCCCTTCGAGGAGACCGTGCTCGACGTGTGCGCGGCCATCGACGGCGCTGCCGTCGCCGGGTTCCAGTTCGCGCTCGAGCCGACTCGAGGCGACGGGCGCCACTGGACCCTCCAGGTCACCCATCCCCACCTTGGTCAGCCCGACGTCGCCGCATCGGTGGAGTTCGCCCGGCATCCGAGTGTGCTTGCTCCCGAGGTTCTCGGGTTCGTCGCTGCTCCCGTGCACCGCGGCTACGAAATCGAGCTGCCGGAGCTCCCGGTCATCGCCGAGGCTGAGGCGTGCGCCGAGAAGTTGGCGCGATATCGACGAGTGGCGCTCGGTCGCGACGTCTACGACCTGGCGCAGTTCGCCGACCAACCGATCGACGAACCGGTCGTGCGACGCCTGTGGGTGCTCAAGGTGTGGGGCGACGTCGTCGACGACGGCCGTGGCGCCAAGCCCCTCGATCCCGCGAACGTCCTCACCGCTCGTTCGGAAGGCGAGTTCGAGCCGGAGTCGATCGGCAAGCTGACCCGACCCGTCGACCTGGCCGCATGGGAACGACGCGCGCGAACCCGGTCCGGCCTTCTCTCCGACCTCGATGCTGACGAGCTCCGTTGGTGCGCGTGCGATCCTCGACACCGCCGAGAGGTCGAGCAGGCCATCGATGTCCTTGGTCAGAACCATCCTGCCGCTTGAGCCGCATCACGCTGCGACCTCGCTCGCTGATCGGTACCGGCACCTGAGAGGTAAGGTTCCGCAAATCAGAAGATATACTCCGATTTGTGGGACGAACAGGAAGTCCCGAGCTGCTGCCGATCTTCCGCTCGCGACAGCAGGTGGAGGTGCTGGCCGACATCCTCGACGATCCCGATCGGGAGCAGTCGCTGGCCGATCTGACTCGGCGGCTGGGGATCCCGTCGGCCTCGATCCACCGGGAGATCGAGCGGGCCCAGCAGGCGGGGATCGTGCGGTCCCGGCGGGTCGGCAGGACGCGGTTGGTCAGCGCCGACACGTCGAGTCCCTACTTCGGGCCGTTGCGCCAGCTCCTCGTCAGTGCGTTCGGCGTGCCGGGCCGCTTGCGCGACGCACTCAAGGGGATCGACGGCGTCGAAGAGGCGTACATCTTCGGGTCGTGGGCAGCGCGGTGGGAAGGCGAGAAGGGAACCCGGCCGGTAGGGGACATCGATGTGCTCGTGCTCGGTCATGCTGACCGGGACCAGCTCTACACCGCGGCTCACGATGTCGGGCTCGCTGTCGGCCGGGAGGTCCAGGTGCAGATCCGAGCACCAGGGTGGCTGCAGAACGGCTCGGGGTCGTTCCACGACACCGTCGTGAACCGGCCGATGGCGCAGGTGGTGCCGTCCGACCGTCAGCTCAAGAACGCATCGGCGTCGTCGACGGCTCGCTCGGCGAGCTGAACATCCCAACGGGCTTCGTCTGCGCGGCGCTGCTTCGCAGCGGCTCGATCGGGTGCCAACGATTGAGAGCAGCCGGCCTTCCTGGACAAAACGGTCTCAAATTGAGACGGATTCGTCAGCGGGCATCCGGCGCAGAGATCGCAGCAACGAGTTGCTGGACGTGCCAACGATCGCCGGGGTTGCAGTGGGCCACACGCTCGTCCTCGCTCTCGAGATCGGCGAGGAAGGCGAAGCGGGATTCGACGGTTGCAATCCAGCCCGGGAGATCGACAGGGGTGGTCAGGTAGCCGATGGCTTCTTCGTCGAAGTGGGTGGGGCGCCGACCGCGGAGCACGTCGTTCGGATCGAACGGCTTGGTCCCGAGCCCGTCGTCGATCACGTCGAACCACACCTTGAGCACGACGAGTCGGCGGATGGTCGCCGCGTCCATGGGGCCCTGCTGCGCGAACCACGCGAGGTCCTAGAGGTCACGAGCGAGGCTGGCTCGACGGTAGCGAGCCAGCTTCTCGGCGATGACCTCCGCGGACCGCATCACCGGGATGACCGGAAGCTCGATGTCGTAGACCCGATGGATCGGCAGGGCGACGAGGGTGGCGTCCTCGGCGCGGAGCCACGCCGCCTTCGGCGAGCAGTCGATGCGGGCGGGGATCTCCGGGTCCCCGAACGGCATCGTCACGTGGAGACGGGCGCGCCGATGCTCGTTCAGCCGCTCGACGCGGAACCCGAAGCCGGCGATCGATGCGCCATCGAGCGTCTCGAGGATCAGCTCGGCGACGGGCTGGTCGGCGTTGGCGAAGTCCAGGTCGGTGGAGAACCGACCGGCGTTGCCGGCTCGGAACTTCCGCAGGGCGGTGCCGCCCTTCAGCACAGCGCCGAGCTCGAAGGTTCCGGCGTCTCGGAGCAACACGATCGCGTGGTCCTGGGCGATGTCGATGAGCGCCGGGGCGCGGCCGCCTTGTCGGCCTTGGTAGTGGCGCGTTAGGTGGCCCTCGGTGATCACTTGGATCCCTGCGTGAGGGCGGAGTCGATGACATCGAAGCGGCGGTCGTGATGACCGGTCCGGTCCCGTCGGCCGAGGAAGTACGGGCCTTTGCCGGCGGGGGCGAGCGTCATCAACGTGTCGGCGATGTCATCGCGTCCGCCGGTGGCGACGAGGTACCCGAGCCGGGCCCAAGCCGATCGAGGTCGGTCGACGAGCTCATCGGCGAGCGGCTCGAACGAAAGGTCAGCGCAGGCGTCGGCGAGCCACTCGCTCACGTTGGGCCAGTCTCGGTAGGTCGTGGGCCGATCGGCCATGATCGCCAGGAGTGACAGGATCGACCAGCAGGGCAGGCCGTCGCGTTCGATCGGGTCGAGGCGCGGTGGCCGCCGCACGAGCCGGAAGGCCCGAACAGCGACGGGAACCACCAGGCCGTCGGGCGCCGAGATCACATCGCGTGCCGGGACCCGGCCGGCCAGCCCGAGCAACCACGCCGCGGACTCCGCGGCGACGGCGACCGGGAGAGTTGGCCGTTTGCGAAGCGTCGCTCGCAGCTCGATGAAGCGATCGCCGCTCGAGAACGCGCCCGCCCTTGCCGCAGGTGCGAACTCCCACACCCCTCGGGTCGTTAGCGCAGCCAGCCGTTCTTGAGCAGCTGGGCGACGAGGTAGTCGGTCGACGCGGTGCCCCCGGTTCGGCGACGCAGATCGGCCACGTCGTCGGTGGTCACAAGGCGCGGCTGGTCCAGCTCGAGCTCCTCGAGGAGTGCTGCGATGCTCATCGGGATCAACCGTGCTGTCGTATCCATACCGTATCCTTAGCTCGGGTGCAATTATACGGTACACATACGACAGTGCGAGGATGCTGCGATTGTCGCCACGCCGGGCTGGTTCTCGACGGCTGACGCAGACGTCG
>JAYUBX010000313.1:0-2275 GCA_043740665.1 Candidatus Neomicrothrix sp. | reverse complement strand
CTCGCTTCCAAGGTAAGGAGCACCCGCGGATCCCAGGCTAAATCACTCTGCCGCTACAGGGTGTCAGGCAGTTCTCCCTGACCGAGGTTGTCGCCGAGGTGCAGTCTGCCGCCGACCGGCCACCAGCTTCCGTTGCCGGTTGAGTGCGATCGCTGTGCGTGGCAGCTCAGGTTCAGTCTTCCGGGGTCGCCGGAGGGGAGTCGGTGGGCGAAGGGTGCTCCTCGTTGAGGCGGATCGCGTTGCGGACTTCTCTTTCGAGGTTGGTCCGGATCTGTTGGAACTGGCGGAGGAAGCGGCCCACCTGGCGGGCGGCGTTGGGGAGCTTGTCGGGGCCGAGGACGACCATCGCGATGAGGGCGATGACGGCGAATTTGCCACCGCTCACGTTGAACATAGGCCAAGCGTAGAACTGGTTGGCAGGGGCGACTGCTCAGCCGTCGGGCCGAGTCCTAGGGTGAAGTCGATATCTGCATCACCAACGAGTAGGTGCAGCTCAGCGGGGATGTCGTCGCTCGGACCTGCTGGCTCTCATCGGCCGTTCACACGCGCCCGATGAGACTTCCAGTTTCCATGCGCCCACGAGGAGAGGAAGATCGCCATCACCGCGATGACATCTATGGTCGTGGTCATGGCCGCCACCAGCGAACCTGCCGACCAGCACAGGACGCCTCGGCAGCCCGACACCAAATCGACCTTCAGGTCCGACATCGGCAGCGCCGCCTGATGGTGGGCTCACAGGGGTCTGGGCTGGGTGTGGGGGCCGGTCCGGACCGGAGCCGCCGTGACCTGTCGGCCCCGTGGCGTCATCTCGACCCGGTGCTGCTCGTTTGTGCGGTCGCCGTAGCGCTCCTCGGCGTGTTGATGGTGTATAGCTCAACCCGCAATGGAGTCGGCCCTAACAAGCTGCCGGCCAACGCCCCGCGCGACCACGTCTTCCTGGTGAAGCAGGCCGGCTTCGTCGCCGTCGGCGTGGTCATCATGGCGGTCGTCGCTTCGGTCGACTACCGAAAGTACCGGGACTGGATCATCCCCGCGTATGTCGCCATATGCCTGATGCTCGCCCTCGTCATCTCGCCCCTCGGCTACACCAGCAAGGGCACTCAAGCCCGATTCGAGTTCGCCGGCCTCCAGGTCCAGCCGTCCGAGATCGCCAAGGTCGTCCTCATCGTCGCTCTGGCGTCGCTGCTCGCGGCATGGAAAGGCGACATCGACCTCCGTCGCCTCGGCATCGCCCTGGCCGTGGCCGGCCTGCCCATGGTCCTGATCCTCATGCAACCCGACCTCGGCACGACCCTGGTGTTCATCGCCATCACCGTGGCCATGTTCGTGATCTCTGGCGTGCGGGGCCGCTACCTCGCCGGGCTTACGGTGCTGGGCGTCGTCGCCGTCGTGCTGATCCTGCAGTCGAGCGTGCTGGCCCAGTACCAGAGGGATCGCCTCACCACCTTCCTCGACACCACCCACGCAACCGCATCAGCGGCCTACAACGTGAACCAGAGCCAGATCACCATTGCCAACGGGGGCGTTTGGGGCAAGGGGCTGTTCAAGGGACCGCAGACCCAGCTCGGCTACGTGCCCGAGCAGCAGACCGATTTCATCTTCACGGTCATGGCTGAGGAGCTCGGGTTCGCCGGGGCCGCCACCCTGCTGGCGCTCTATGCCGTGGTCCTCTGGCGGACTTGGCGGGCGGCGCAACTCGCCCGCGACCAGTTGGGCACCCTGATATGCATCGGAGTGTTGGCCCTGTTCGTCTTCCAGGTGTTCGAGAGCGTGGGCATGACCACAGGCATCATGCCGGTCACCGGCATTCCGTTGCCGTTCATGTCCTACGGCGGCTCGTCGACCATCGCATGCTTCATGGCGATCGGCCTCGTCCAGAGCGTCCACATGCACCGCTTCCGCTGAACCGGCAAACCCATGAGCCCGGGTGCCGCCGAACGGAGACCTCACCGAGCCTCACCAAGGTGACTAATCGCGGGTCCACTTCGGCGACTGCGGTGTAGAAGGCTCGCCGCAACCGAGCCACCTACTTCAGGATGTTCACGGCGCGGGCCGCGATCAGTGCGACCGTCAACAGCGCGGCGCCGGATTGTACGAGCATGAGCATCTTGGCCCAGCGCGACAACGGCATCGTGTCGGTCGGGCTGAACGCTGTGGCGTTGGTGAACGACACGTAGAAGTAGTCGACGAAGTCGGGCAGCCATCCCACATACTTGGGTTGCCGTGGTTGGGCGAGCTTGCCGAGCTCGACCAGCTCAGCGTCGCGCGCCAGCAC
>JAYUBX010000312.1:0-10478 GCA_043740665.1 Candidatus Neomicrothrix sp. | reverse complement strand
AGTACCAGACGATCCAGACCAACCGGTGATCCACCATCGACGCAAGCCCACCCCCGGGCTTAGGAGCGGGGTCGACGAGCAGTTCACCGTTCTGGAGGCTCCGCGATGCGGTGAGTCGCCCGCCGGAATCGACAGAGCAAATCCCGTCGTCGTCGTCGGGGCCGACCGCCATCCAGTCTCCGAACCGGACGAGGTCAGCTACGTCCGAGTCGGCCCCCCACGAAGCTGAGCGATGCACCCTCCGCACTTTTCCCCAGCCCGACCGCGCCGTCGCTGCGATGAACCCTGCCGGTTCTCGCGCCGCGGTCGATGCTGCGTCGGTTCCTCGGGTCGGGTGTCAACCGATCGGGGCTGCCGTTCGGTAGAGGGGTGCGATGCTGACGATGACGGCGACCAGCGAGGGTTCCTTGGCGAGCTTCGATGACGAGTTCGACGATCTGTGGACTGTCGCCTATCGGGTTGCTTTCCGGGTGCTCGGAGTCCGCGAGGACGCTGAGGACGTCGCCCAGGATGCTCTGGAGCGTGTGGGCGTTCAGTGGAAGCGGGTCAGGAGCTATGCGAGACCATTCACCGCGCGCGTCGCAGGCCAACGAGCCATAGACGTGTGGCGGCGCAGGACCCATCTCCTCGGGGCCGAAGCTCACGTGGGCGTCGACCACTTGGATGGTGAGGGTGACTCGGCGTCGGGGTGGGCTGACCGTGACGACCTTGTCCGAGCGCTACGGGCGTTGCCGAAGCGTCAGCGTGAGGTCGTGATCCTCCGTTACCTGGGCGACTTCAGCGAGCGCGACACCGCGGCGGCGCTGGGTTGCTCGGTCGGCTCCGTGAAGACGCATGCGTCGCGTGGTCTTGCGGCGCTTCGTATCAGCGTGCAGCCACCTGAGGAGGTCGAGTGATGTTTGAGCATCTGGATGACGCCAACCCGCCTTCATCGGACCCGGACCGCAAGCGTGCCGTGCTCGAAGGGGTCGCCCGCCACCGCCGGGCGCGTGCGCAGCGCGTTGCCATGGTCGTCGCAGTGTCGGCGGTGATCATGATCGGCGGCGTGGTCTGGGCGGTGGTGAGCCGCGAAACGGCGAGCGTGGTCACCACGAACTCCACCGATACCGTCACGCGTTCTTTCTGTCAGGTCGCCCGACAGATCCAGAGCGACAACCAGGGCGTGACGATCACCGGCAATGGCGTGGTGGTCCCAGGCTTGCACGCCGACTACGCCGCACTGACCGAAGCCGCCCCCGACCCAGAACTCCAACAGGCCCTCCACGACGCGGCCGGACGGCTCGCGGGTCCCATCAGGCCTCTGACGCCTCTCGAAACTCACAGCGCGAGGATTGTCCAGGAGGCCCTCGTGAGCCGATGTGACCTCTCGACCACGATCTTCGGGCTCATCGTGAACCGCACCAGCGTGACCCTGCCACCCCCGAGCGCCCCGTCCGCGAACGACCAGAACGTCTTTCAGTTCGCCTTGGTCGGATTCACCGAGCATGAAGCCACACGAGTTGCCGAGCTGTCCGGCTGGACGATCCGCGTGGTTGAACAGGATGGGGTCGGGCTCCCCGCCACGTCAGACCGGCGCGGCGATCGGATCAACATCGCAATCCAAGACGGGATCGTCATCGCTGTCTCAGGCTTCTACTAGCCCAGACCCAGGCCACCAACCGGCGCCGTTCATGAGGGTCTGGCGATGGCGAGCAGTGCTACTCGGCCGTATCAGCCGGGGGCTATTCGATACTTCTACTGTTTTGGTGTGGCCGTGAGCGGATTCTTCACTGCGCTGGCGATCCTGGCTGCGGTGGCCGGGCTGGTGCTCGCCGAAGGACAAGCCGGCGAGTGGCTGAATCTCGCAGTCTTCGGCGCAATCTCCGGGGCATCGACCTTGGTGGCATGGAGATGTTCACGAGTCGGGGTCGCCACCTCACCGGCAGGGGTCACGCTGCGTACCGTGACTCGATCGCGGTCATTTCGATGGGACGAGATCGCGCGGGTTGGCGTCGAGGACAGACGCACCCTGACTGGTCGGTGCGACCCGACGGTCTGCGTCACCACCGTGGGTGGGTCGCGACACTTCCAACGGGAACTCAGCCGGCACTCCATCTTCGTCGCAGGCGGTGACGACCTGCACAAGATCGCGACATCGGTCTCAGCGGCCCGTCCGAACTGCTGAGGACTGGCTGGCGGCTGCTGGATGCCGGGCCAGCCGTCCGCTGTCACCCCCATCGTTGCCGGCAGCGGCTCTAGCTGGGCAGGTCGGGCTCGATCGATTCGTGAGCGGCGGCGGCCGCGACCGGGTCGATCGGACCACGGGCCCGAGGGTCGATGCCGCTGCGCAACAGCACGAGCGCCGCCACCGCCAGCACCGCGCCGACCGCGAAGACTCCGCGATAGCCGGCCAACGACGCCACCACACCGAGCAGCAGCGCACCAATGCCCTGAGACGCATCGAAGAAGCTGCTCACCGTGCCGACAGCCGAACCCCTCTGCGAGTCGCCCAGACCGGTGAGGGCGAGGGTGAGCATGGCCGGATACAAGAACGACATGCCGATCGAGAACACGACGGTGCCGGCGTAGAGCCCGAACGGCGACGCCACCGCCGCCATCAGACCGAGACCCGACGCAGCCAGCACCGTGGCCAGGGTTCCGGCCCGCAGCGGACCGATACGGTCGGGCACCCGGGCGCCGAAGATGCGCACGATGAGGATGAGACAGCCGTACAGCAGGAACACGGTTCCCGAACTGCTCATACCGATATTGCGCACGTAGAGCGGGACGAACTCGGTGAACCCGGCCAAGCCGATCAGACCCAGGAACAACACGGCGCCGGGGGCCAGCGCCGACCGGCTCAGCAGCGGTGGCCGGACCGCGCCTGGAACCGGGCGACCGGCCGGCTGCACGGTCTCGGTGGTGAGCAACCCGAGCATGCTGGCCAGCAGCGCCAACAGCGCCGACGCGATCCAGACCCGGTCGTAGTGATCACCGTCGAGCAACAACTGGCCGGCGGCGGGACCGAAGGCCAGACCGCCGTACACGGCCACCGACCAGTAGCTGATGGCCTCGCCCCGACGAGACTCGGGCGAGAGGTCGGTGATCATCGACGCGGCCCCGACGAAGAAGGCGGCCTCGCCGATGCCCCCCAGCACCCGCACCAGGACGAGGACCAACAGACCCGAAGCGAACACGTACAGCAGCCCGGCGACCGCCACCGTCAGGGCACCCCCGACGATGAGCACCCGCCGGCCCATCCGGTCGCCGATCCGGCCGGCGAACGGCCGCAGCAGCACCGCGCCGACGGCGAACGCCCCGACGGCGATCCCGACATCGACATCACTGCCGCGTAGGCCACGGCTGACGAACAGCGGTACCACCGGCAGCAGCATCCCGAGCGCCATGAAATAGCAGAGACCGACGGTTACCACCAGCATGAAGCGGGGGGTCAGCAGGCGCTCGGTCTCGGTCTCCATCGACCGTCGAGCCTACGGGCGTGACACCGGCTCGCGACCATCGACCGATACGGTTCACGGTCCATGAAGTCGCGCCCGGCCGTCGCCGCCGTCCTCACCGTCGTCGCGATCCTGCTGCTGATCAGCTGCTCGGGTACCGATCGCCACGCCACCGTCCAGGGGCCCGACACCACAACTGCCCTGGGCGTCGGTGACGGCCTGACATCGGTTGACCCGGGGTCAGCCGACGTGGCCACCACCGTCGATCCCGGCACCTTGCCCCAGTCCCGAGACCGTCCGGGCACCGCCAGCGCCCCGTTCACCGCCGGGGTGCAGGCCATGTGGCAGGGCATCGTCGACGACGACCCTGCGGCGGCCATGCCCTTCTTCTTCCCGCTCAGTGCCTACCGACAGGCGAAAGCCGAACACGACCCGACCCAGGACTGGAACACGCGCCTCGTCGGCGCCTACACGCGCGACATCCACGCCCTGCACAACCAACTCGGCGCCAACACCAACCAGGCCACCCTGGTCGGGCTCACCGTGCCCGACCGAGCGGCGATCTGGGTGAACCCGGGCCAGGAGTACAACAAGCTCGGCTATTGGCGGGTCTACGGCTCGACCCTGCGCTACTCGGTGGGCGGGCGCACGCTCAGCATGGCGATCTACTCCCTGATCTCGTGGCGGGGCGAGTGGTACGTCGTGCACGTGACCCACCCGTAACCGTCAGCTGCGAATCCAGTGCAAGCTGAGGTCGTTGCACTCCTCGCACACCGAATCGGGGATCACGCCGGCCCGCATGAGCAGCGCGAACACCTTGCACCCGACGCAGAGGCCGAGCACCGACTCGAGGATGGCGAAGACCACGACGACCGCGATCAGCCCGTAGGCCAACCCGGCCTCGGAGAACCCGAAGTACGAGGTCGACGCGGCGATCGTGAGGACCGCACCGATCGCCTGGGCGAAGCGCTTGGGCGGGCCGGCGGTGGGCCGTTCGGCCAAGGGCAGCCGGGGCACGATCACCCGCGTGACCACCAGGCCGAGCGGATCGAACCGGGGACCGGATGCCACGCGCAGCAGAAAGCCGACAGCCAGCACGATCATGAGCCAGGGCACCTGCAGCACGACGCAGGCCAGGCCCATCAGGGCCACGGCCCCCGCCACGAGACGCGCCGACACCTCGTTCACCGGATTCGGGAAGGTGAAGATCGAGGACATGGAATCCAGACTAGTGAGGTCAGGATTCAACCGCTACGTCGGGCCGGTCGGGTTGTCGTACCATCGCCCCCGTTCACGAGCAGGGAGACAGCAACGTGGTCATGAGCTTCGACGAATCGGTCACCGCGGTGACCGCACCCGGGCAGATGTTCTCGGTCGTCGAGACCGAGGTACTCGGTCAACCGACGAAGATCTACCAGAACGCGTTGCCGTCGCTGCGGTCGTTGTTCGACCTGGCCCGCACGCGAGGCGAGGCGGTCTTCCTGGTGTACGAGGACGAACGGCTGAGCTTCGACACGGTCATGGCCCAGGTCGACGCCATCGCCGACCTGCTGGTGAACCACTACGGCGTGCAGAAGGGCGACCGCGTCGCCATCGGCATGCGCAACTACCCCGAGTGGATCACGTCATTCGCGGCCATCACGTCGGTCGGCGCCATCGCGGTTTCGCTCAACGCCTGGTGGACCGCCGAAGAACTGGCCTACGGCCTCGAGGACTCGGGCACCAGCGTGCTGATCGCCGACCAGGAGCGCGCCGTGCGGGCCGAGGGCGCGTTCGACACCCTCGGCGTGCGCACGATCGTGGTGCGGTCATCAGGCCAGCTGCCTCCCGGTGCCGAGCGGCTCGAAGATGTCCTCACCCCAGGGGCGCCGATGCCGGCCGTCGACATCGACCCCGACGACGACGCCACGATCCTCTACACGTCGGGGACAACTGGCCACCCCAAGGGGGCCGTCTCGACCCATCGGGCCGTGGTGCACGGCTTGTTCTCGTTCGCCTGCCGAGCGGCGGCCAACGGGCTCAGCGCGCCACCGGCCGAGCCTCATCCCTACCCGACGTCGTTCATCCTGATCGTGCCGCTGTTTCACGTGACCGGCTGCGTGGCGGTGATGCTCAGCTCGTGGCTGGGCGGTTCGAAGCTGGTGCTCATGTACAAGTGGGGCCCCGAACGGGCCCTCGAGCTGATCGAACGCGAACGCATCACCAACTTCGTCGGCGTGCCCACCATGTCGTGGGACCTGCTCGAGTCGCCCGACTTCGCCACCCGCGATACGTCGAGCCTGCTGGCCGTCGGCGGTGGCGGGGCGCCGGCCCCGCCCGAACTGGTGCGGCGAGTCGAGAGCAGCTTCACCCGGGGCCGGCCGCAGATCGGATACGGGATGACCGAGACCAATGCGTACGGTCCCGGCAACACCGGCGACGACTACGTCCGCAAGCCCAAGAGCACCGGCCGCTGGGTGCCGCCGATGGACATCAAGATCGCCGGGCCCGACGGCGAGCCCCTACCCGTCGGCGAGGTCGGCGAGATCTGCTTCCGCGGGCCGATGCTGATCCGTGGCTACTGGAACAAGCCCGAGGCCACCGCCGAGACCATCGTCGACGGCTGGCTGTTCAGCGGCGACATCGGTCGCATCGACGACGAGGGATTCCTCTACGTCGAGGACCGCGCCAAGGACATGGTGATCCGCGCCGGCGAGAACATCTACTGCGCCGAGGTCGAGGCGGCGATCTACGAGCACCCCGCGGTCTACGAAGCCGCCGTGTTCGGCATTCCCCACGAGCGGCTCGGCGAGGAGCTCGTGGCCGCCGTCTTCCTGAAGGCCGGCGCCACCCTCACCGCTGACGAGTTGCGGGCGCACGTGGGCGAGAAGTTGGCGCCGTTCAAGGTGCCCTCCAAGGTCGAGTTCGTGACCGCCGCCCTGCCCCGTGGTGCGAGTGGCAAGATCCTGAAGCGCGAGCTCCGCGACGGCCTCTCCGCCTGAGCCGACAACCAGCAGCGATCGGGATCAGTTCGGGTCGAGACCGGTCACGCCGGGAGCGAGCTGATCGACGAAGGTCGCCGCCCCGCCGGTCGGCGGGCGGCGGGCAAAGACGCTGAGTTGCAGCCGCAGGGATGGCCGGACGTCAACGCTGAGCGGACGCAGATGCGGCGGGACCGCGTTGACGGGGGCCAGCGTCACACCCAGCCCGGCGGCAGCCAGATGAATCGCCGTGTCGACCTGTCGGGTCTGCACGCCCGACCGGGGACGGAACCCCGCCGCGGCACAGGCCTGCAGCACGAACCCGTGCAGGCCGTGGCCGGCATCGAGCAACACCCACGGTTCGCGGGCCAGCCGCGACAGCGTGACGGTGCCACCGAGCCGAGCCCGCAACCCCGCCGGCACCACCATGACGTACCGCTCCCATCCGATCGGCTCGACCCAGCCGGCGAACGAGGCGTCGGGGACACCGACCCCCAAGTCGACCTCGCCGGCGGCGACCGCGTCGTCGAGGGCGCGACGGCGGATGTACTCGTCGAGCCGCAGCGGCACGTCCGGCACCGATGCCCGCCACCGGGCCAACGCGGGAGGCAACACCCAGGTCGCGATGGTCGCGAGGGTGCCGATGGCCAACGTCGGGGCCCGACCTTCGACCAGGCCGCGGGCGTCGGCCAGACCCTGCTGGCCCTGTTCGAGCACCCGACGAGCCGAACGGGCCAGCGCGGCGCCGGCCGGCGTAGCGGTCATGCCGGTGCGGCGACGTTCGAGCAGGGGACCACCGACCCGACGTTCGAGCAACGAAAGCTGGCTCGAGACCGTCGGTTGGGTCACGTGCAGAGCCGCCGCGGCGCGCGTGATCGATCCGAGGTCGATCACCGTCACCAGATATTCGAGCTGGCGGAGGGTGACGTCGCTACTGAGATCAGCCATAGACAGTCTCAATGATGCCCCAAGATCCATCGCGTCGACAGATGCTGACGGGGCGGCCACGATGGCCGCCATGACCACGCTGATGCTTACCAACGGCCGGGTGATCGATCCCGGGACACAGACCGACCGCACCGCCGACGTGCTGGTGGTCGACGGGCTGATCGCCGCCATCGGGCCCAACCTCGCGCCCCACCATCCCGACGCCGAAGCCATCGACTGCACCGGGCTGCTCGTGACCCCCGGCCTGATCGACCTGCACGTCCACGTGATGGCCGGCCTCGGCGACTTCTGCGTCGAACCCGACCAGGTCGGCGTCGACATGGGCGTGCCCGTTGTGGTCGATGGCGGCACATCGGGCGTGGCCACCTTCGACATCAGCCGCCGGGCGATCATCGACCACCCCGACACCCGTACCCGTGTGCTGGCCTTCCTCGATCCGAACCAGCTCTACCTGGCCACCAAGGACTTCATCTGCCACAAGCTGCTCATCGCCAACGACCTCAAGAACCTCAACGCCGAATCGCTGGCCGAGTCGCTCGAACGCAACGCCGACGTCGTGATCGGCCTCAAGGCCCGGGCATGCCACGTCGGTGACCCCGAGCACTCGCCCTTCCTCGAAGCCGCTCAGCAGGCCGCCGGCTCGAAGCCGGTCATGGTGCACCTCGGTCGCTTCCCCTTCACGCCGGTCATCACCCCGACCGCCCTGCTGAACACGCTGCGATCGGGCGACATCATCACCCACGCCTTCCGCGGAGCCGGCGGCATGCTCGACCCCAACGGCAAGGCCGTGCCCGAATTCCGTGACGCGGTCGATCGAGGGGTGGTGCTCGACATCGGCCACTCCGGCACCGACTTCCGGTTCCGTGAGGCCCGCCGACTGATGGACCAGGGCTACCGGCCCGACACCATCTCGACCGACCTGAACATCTTCAACATCGGAGGGCCCGTATTCTCGCTGGCCGAGAACATGACCAAGATGCTGGCCCTCGGAATCGAGCCGGTCGATGTCATCGCCATGGCCACCCGAAATGTGGCCCGGGCCATCGGCCAGCTCGATCAGCTCGGCTCCCTCGAAGTCGGCCGCCCAGCCGAGATCTCGGTGCTGCGCCTGCGGAAGGACGGTCCCTTCCCCGTCTCGGACGGCCACGAGACGCTCGAATCGCCGACGGCGGTCGAACCGATCGGCTGCGTGCGCGGCGGCACCTGGTACGCCACACCGCGGCTGCCCACCTTCGCCGATGCCGGGCGCACCTGGGACGACATGCCCGACGATCAGGACTGGTAGCTAGCCTCGCGACATGACGTCGACCGCCGGACGAACCGTGCTCACCACCGGGGCCAACTCCGGTATCGGGCTGGCCACCACGATCGAGTTGGCGCGGCGCGGCTTTCACTCGATCGGGTCAGTCCGGTCGAAGGCCAAGGCCAAGGTCGTACGGCAGGCAGCGGCTTCCGCCGGAGTCGAGGTCGAGACGGTGCTGCTCGACGTGACCGACGACGAGCAGTGTGCTGCGGTGCTGGCCGACCTCAACCTGTACGGCCTGGTAAACAACGCCGGCTACGCCCTGACTGGTGCCATCGAAGACGTCAGCGACGCCGAGGCCCGCCACCTGTTCGAGACGATGGTCTTCGCACCCATGCGACTGGCTCGACTGGCTCTGCCGACCATGCGCTCGAACGGGGCTGGGCGCATCGTGAACCTGTCGTCGATTGCCGGCCTGGTGAGCTCACCATTGGCCGGCTGGTACACCGGCGCCAAGCACGCCGTCGAGGCGCTCACCGATGCGCTGCGCATCGAGGTGGCCGGCGACGGCGTGCACGTGGTGCTGATCGAGCCCGGTGGCTTCAAGACCGGCATCTGGGACGACATGACCCGCGACATCGAGCGGCACGGCCAGGCCGGATCGCGCCACACCTCGGCCTACGAACGCTCGCTGCAGTTCCAACGGCTGCTCGAGCCCATCATGGGCAGTCCCGAGCAGTGCGCCGGGGTCATCGCCGGCGCGATCGAGAGCCGGATGCCCCGCAATCGCTACCTCGTCGGCATCGACGCCCAGGCCCTGCGCCTGGCCGACCGGTTGACCCCCAGCCTGATCCAGGACCGCGTGCTGCGGTTCGCCCTCGGCCTCTGAACGCCCAGCCTCCCCCGCGGCCAACCACCCACGTGGGCCTCTATCTCATTATGGTTCCGGTTCTCACTCCTGTATCGTGACGGGCGATGACCGCCCCCGAGACCGCGCTCGAACTGACCGAGGTGGCCGTCGCCTACGACCGAACTCTCGTGCTCGAGGGGGTGACCGGACGCGTCGCCGCCGGCGGTGGGCTGGCGCTCATCGGGCCGAACGGTTCAGGCAAGACCACGTTGCTGCAGGCGATCCTCGGCCTGGTGCCGCTGGCCGGGGGCCAGCTCACGGTGTTGGGCCAGACCCCCGTGGATGCCCGCCGTCAGGTGGCCTACGTGCCGCAGCAAGCGGCGATCGACCCGGAGTTCCCGATCTCGGCCCTGCAGGTCGTGCTAATGGGTCGCTACCGTCGCATCGGGTGGATCCGACGGCCCGGCCGCGCCGACCGGGCGGCGGCGGCGGCCGCGCTTGACCGAGTGGGCCTCTCGGATCGCGCCGGTGACCGCTTCGGCACGCTGTCCGGTGGTCAGCGCCAGCGGGTGCTCATCGCCCGAGCCGTCGCCCAGGACGCCCGCTTGCTGCTGCTCGACGAACCGTTCAACGGCGTCGACCGCACCACCGAACAGCTACTCCTCGGGGTACTGGCCGAGCTCCGCACCGCCGGCGTCACCATGGTCATGTCCACCCACGACCTCGCCGTCGCCCACCTCGCCTGCGACGACGCGTGCCTCTTGAACCACCGACAGATCGCCTTCGGGCCGACCGACGCCGTGTTGACGCCGACCTATCTGACCGAGGCCTACGGCCCGAACGTCCTGGGCCTCGTCGGTCACGGCCCGACCGTCACCCGAAACTGAACCCGTGCTCTTCCGGTTGCTCATCGAGCCGTTTCAAGCCGGGTACATGCAACGGGCCCTCGTCGAAGCGGTGCTCCTCGGCGTGCTGGGCGGCATCATCGGCGTGCACGTGGTGCTGCGCCGCCTCGAGTTCCTGGCCGACGCCCTCACCCA
>JAYUBX010000311.1:0-11311 GCA_043740665.1 Candidatus Neomicrothrix sp. | reverse complement strand
TGTTGGTGTTGGACGAGGCCACGTCAAGCCTCGATCCGGGCACCGAACTACTGGTCGAACGGGCGATGGATCAGCTGATGCAGGGCCGCACCGTCGTGGTGATCGCCCACCGGCTCTCGACCGCCGAGCGGGCCGACCGGGTCGGGGTGGTGTCGGGGGGCCGGCTGGTCGAGATCGGCACCCACGCCGATCTGGTGGCCGACCAAGGCCACTACGCCACCCTCTTCGCCACCTGGGCCGGTGGCCTCAGCGGCACGACGTGAATCAGGTCGACTGAATCAGATCAGGAAGCCCGCTTCGATCATCGCGGTGATGGCGGCGGCCTCGGCGGGCTCGGCGAAGTAGTAGCCCTGGGCCATCCGGCAGCCGAGCCCCCGCAAGCGAACCAGCTGATCGATGGTCTCGACGCCCTCGGCGATGGTCTGCAGCTCGAGCGTGTCGGCCAGGTTGACGATGGCCGCGACGATCGTCGAGTCCTCGGGGTCGGGTCCGAGCCCGGCGACGAACGACTGGTCGATCTTGAGCACGTCGACCGGGAACCGGCGTAGGTAGCTCAATGACGAGTACCCCGTCCCGAAATCGTCGATGGCCAGGGTCACCCCGATGGCTTTGAGCTCCCACAACGTGTCGATCACCGCCGAAGCGTCGTCCATCAGCACGCTCTCGGTGATCTCGAGGCAAAGGTTGCTGGGCGTCAGGCCTGATCCCTCGAGCACGCCATGCACCAGCACCGGCAGGTTCGATGTCGTCAGCTGACGGGCCGACAGGTTGACGTGAACTCGCGGCGCGTCGGCGCCAAACTTGTCCTCCCAGCGACGGCCGTGCTCGCACGCATTGCTGAGCACCCGAAGCCCGAGCCCCACGATGAGCCCCGTCTCTTCGGCCAGTCCGATGAATTCGGTCGGATGGATCAGGCCGTTGATCGGGTGGTTCCAGCGGGCCAGCGCCTCGACACACCGGACCTGACCGGTTTCGAGGTCGACTCCCGGTTGGAAGTGCACCACGATGTCGCCCGCTTCGATTCCCACCGCCAGTTCCTCGGCCAGTTCGAGCCGTCGCGCCGTCCGGCGGCGCATGGACTCGTCGTAGATCTCCAGCCGGGCCCGGCCCATGTCCTTGGCTCGGTACATCGCCGCGTCGGCGTCGCGCAGCAGTGCTTCGGGATGAGCCTGGCCTCCGGTCGACAACGCAATGCCGATGCTGGCGGTGATCACCAGCTCGGTGTCGCCGACGAGAAATGGTCGCGACTCGATGGCGGCGGCGACGCGGCGGGCGACGGCTTCGGCATAGTCCTGGTCCTCGACGTCGTCACACAGGATCACGAACTCGTCCCCGCCGAGGCGGGCCACGGTGTCGGATGGACGAACGACGTTGATGAGCAGGCGGGCGGCCTGGGCCAGCAGCTCGTCACCGACGTCATGGCCGAGGGTGTCGTTGACCGACTTGAACCGGTCGAGGTCGAGAAAGAGCAGAGCCACCAGCCGGTTGTCGCGCTCGGCGCGGGCGAGCGCCAGCTCGAGATGGTCGAGCAGCAGCGCTCGATTGGGCAGACCGGTGAGCGAGTCATGGGTGGCCTGGTAGGCCAGGTCGGCCTCGAGTCGGCGCCGTTCGGTGACGTCGCGGCCGACGGTCGAGACCTGGTGGAGGGTGCCGTCGGCGCGCAGCACCGGCGTCATGGTCTGCCACACCAGCAACTCGTTGCCGTCGGCGTTGATCATGGTCAGTTCGCCGCTCCACGATTCGCCTCGCAGCAGGAGGGGCAGGATCGATCGGCGGTAGAGCGGATTGTTGTCCGGGGTGTAGAGCGTGAGGCCCGAGACCTGGGCGATGTCGGTGTCGACCAGGCCGAAGATCTCGCGTGCGGCCCAATTCAGGTAGACGAGGTTGCCGCTCGGCGCCTCGGTGATGGCGACCAGGTCGCTGGTCGATTCGATGATGCCCGCCAGGCGAGCGTTCTGTTCCTGCGCGGCCAGCAGGGCCGTCACATCCTCGACCGAGCCGATCAGGCCGGTGACCGTGCCACTTTCGTCGACAGTCGCGGTGGTGCGATTGCTCCACCACCGCACGGTGTCGTCGTCGGAGATGACCCGATACTGGTCGTGAAAGGAGCCTCCGTGCCGCAGGACCGCAAGCAGGCCGCGTGCGACCCGATCGAAGTCGTCGGGATGCACCGGAGCGAGGGCCTCCTGGTAACTCACCGGACCGTCGCGGTGGTCGACGAGCGCGCTGAGCTGCGGGTTCATGTAGACGACGTGGCCGTCGATGTCGGACTGGTAGACACCGACCGGCAGCGACTCGGTCAAGGTGCGGAAGCGATCTTCGCTCGCCCGCAACGCGTCGATGTTCTGTTTTCCGTCGGTGACATCGGTGAATGACACCACGACGGCGTTGGGCTGGTCGTCGTCGCCTCGCTGTAGCGGTACGGCGTTGATCAGGCACCAGCGCATCTCGCCGGGCCGGATCTCGATGCCGCGCATGACCTCGTGCAGCGGCTCACCGGTCTGCAGGCTCAGTTGGGCCGGCTGCTGGTCGCTGGTGCTCGGGTTGCCGTCCCCGTCGAATACGGGCATGGCGCGAAGCCGGGCGAAGGGTCCCAGCAGCTCGTCGACGCTCAGCCCCAGGATTCGCCCGGCGCTCTGGTTGGCCAACAACACCTCGGTCGCCGTACAGATCATCAGGCCTTCGTGTAGTGACTCGATGACCGCGGTCGCTCGTTCCTCACTGGCCCGCAGGCCCGACTCGGCCTGCTTGCGCTCGGTGATGTCGTGCATCACCGTGTGCAGGAAGAGCTGGTCACCATCGCGGATCAGTGACGTGCCGCCACTGACCCAGACGAACGAGCCGTCGATCCGAATGAGCTTGCGCTCGTGGTCGATGGCGCCGATCTCGCCATCGAGCAGTCGGGGGATCTCGGATTGAAACCGTCGAGCGTCGTCGGGGTGCAGCAGGTCGCCGGGATTGCGTTCGAAGACTTGTTCGCGGGTGCCGCCGACCATGTCGAGGAACGCCTGGTTGACCTCGACCAGGGTGCCGTCGACCCGACTGATGAGCTGCCCGACGGGTGCCTCGTCGATCAGCTTGCGGTAGCGCTGCTCGCTCTGGCGCAAGCGGGCTTCGGCGTCCATGCGCTCGGATATGTCGACAGTGAGGGCATGGATGCTGGTGGCGCGCCCGGACTCGTCGCGTTCGGCGGTGATGCTGTTCGACACCCAGAACAGGTGACCGTCGCGGTGTCGCAGCCGGTGCTCGACTTCGAACGACGGAATTTCGCCCCGGATGAGCGCACTCATCCGTTCGCCGAGCGATTGTTGATCCTCGGGGGCGAGGTAGTCGCTCGCCACGGTGCCGACCAGGTCGTCGGGTCGCAGACCCAGCAGGTCGGCCCCGGCCTGATTGATCTCGAGGAGTCGACCGTCGAGGGCGTACACGACCTGCCCGACGGGGGCTTTGGCCATCAGGTCGCGGTAGCGCTGTTCGCTGCGCTCGCGGGCCTCGGTGGCCTCGATGAACTCGGTGATGTCGAGGGTCGAACTGGTGAACCCGGACAGCTCGCCGTCGACGAAATAGGGCTGCGTCTGGATGCGCGCATGGCGCATCTCGCCGTTCGGGCGGATCATACGGATCTCGGCTTCGAAGGGCCGAAGGGTGGTCGCGGCCTCGACGTAGAGCGCCACGATCCGGTCGTAGTCGGCGGGGTGCAGCAACTGGTCGAGCTCGGCGTAGGGAATCGGCGTCGGGGTGGTGATGCCGGTCAGCTCACGCCAGCGAGCGTTGACGAACACGGCATCACCGCGATGGTCGGCCTGCATCATGCCGATCGGGGCGGCTTCGGCCAATTGCCGGAACGGATCGGCACCGTGGCCCGGGGCGGGACGTGAATCCGGATGCTCGGCGATCTCGCTCATAGGCCGTATCCCATCGGCAGCACGACGCATGAGTGTAAGTGGTCCGTGCGCCTCTCTGTTGGGCCCGGCGTCCGTCCGTCGGATTCTGCGAGGGGGTTTGTTACTATCTACGTAGGACTAATTCACCCCCGGGGGGCTGCGCCCCTCGGGCACCCCCGCAAACGACACCCCACCGACACCGCACCGAACACCTGGGAGCAGATCCATGGCCGCAACTGACCTCGAACCAGGCCTCGACCTTGACCTTGGCAAGTACAAGCTCGGCTGGAGCGACGAGGAGGACTACGTCTTCAAGCCCAAGCGAGGGCTCCGCGAAGACGTCATCCAGGAGATGTCCTGGATGAAAGGTGAGCCCAACTGGATGCGGAACTACCGCATGAAGTCCTACGAGCACTTCCTCAAGCGTCCGATGCCCAACTGGGGCGGCGACATGTCCGAGATCTTCTTCGACGAGATCTTCTACTACATCAAGCCGACCGATCATCAGGTCGACGCGTGGGACGAGTTGCCCGACTCGGTCAAGGAGACCTACGAGAAGCTGGGCATCCCCGAGGCCGAGCGCAAGTACCTGGCCGGCGTTACCGCCCAGTACGAAAGTGAAGTCGTCTACCACAAGAACCGTGAGGATCTCGAGGCTCAGGGCGTCATCTTCACCGATATGGATACGGCGCTGCGCGAGTACCCCGAGATCGTTCGGGCCTACTTCGGCACCGTCATCCCCAAGAACGACAACAAGTTCGCCGCCCTCAACTCGGCTGTCTGGAGCGGTGGCTCGTTCATCTACGTGCCGCCCGGCGTCAACGTCGAGATGCCGCTGCAGGCCTACTTCCGCATCAACGCCGAGAACATGGGTCAGTTCGAGCGCACCCTTATCATCGCCGACGAGGGCAGTCAGGTGCACTACATCGAAGGCTGTTCGGCCCCGGTGTACACCACCGATTCGCTGCACTCGGCCGTGGTCGAGATCATCGTCAAGCCCAGCGCCCGGGTCACGTACACGACCATTCAAAACTGGTCGAACAACGTGTTCAACCTGGTCACCAAGCGGGCTCGGGTCGAGGCCGAGGGCCACATGGAATGGATCGACGGCAATATCGGTAGCCGCCTCACCATGAAGTACCCGGCCGTCTACATGGTCGGCCCCAAGGCCTCGGGCGAGGTGCTCTCGGTGGCCTACGCCGGGCCCGGCCAGCATCAGGACGCCGGCGCCAAGATGGTGCACGCCGCGCCCGAGACCACGTCGAAGATCGTCTCCAAGTCGATCTCGAAGGACGGCGGTCGCACCAGCTACCGCGGCCTGGTTCGGGTCGAGGACGACGCCTACGGCTGCAAGAGCCACGTGCAGTGCGACGCCCTGATCCTCGACGACGAATCCACGTCTGACACCTTCCCCTACATGGAGGTCGGTGCCCGTGACGCCATCATCGGGCACGAGGCCACGGTGTCGAAGGTCGCCGACGAGCAGCTCTTCTACCTGATGAGCCGAGGCTTGTCCGAAGAGCAGGCCATGGGCATGGTCGTCAATGGCTTCATCGAGCCCGTCACCCGCACCCTGCCGATGGAGTACGCGGTCGAGTGGAGCCGGCTCATCGAACTACAGATGGAGGGTTCGGTCGGCTGAGCCAGGTGGTTACTTCGATCGCCTGAGTCCCCTCATCCCCTGACGAGAAGCCCCCATGACCACGCTCACCGCAGAAGCGTCCGCCGCGCTCGACGGCCCCGACTGGTTGCGTCGCCGCCGAGCGGCCGCCGCCGAGATCGTTGCGGTCACGGCGATGCCGACCATCGACGAAGAGGTCTGGCGGTACAGCCGAATCGACGAGCTCGATCTCGATCGGTTCGCCCCCATCGATCCGATCTTGCCCGTGGCCAGCGTCCCCGCCGCCGCCCAGGCCGTCCTTGACGCCGTGGAGCGGCGCGCCGGCGCGCTGATCGTGCACAACGGTCGGGTCGTGCACGCCGAGCTCGACCCCGAGTGGGCCGCTCGCGGGGTCGGCTTCGGACCCGTCGGCTCGATCGACGGCGCCGACGTGGTGTTCGGTGCGGTGGCCGACCAGTCACCTGACCTGTTTGGCCTGCTCAACGACGCGCACTCGGCCGCGCCGATCGGGCTCGTGGTGCCTCGAGGGGTCACCGTCGACATGCCCTTCGTCGTGATCGACTGGGTCGACCTCGAAGGCGGGGCCACCTTCCCCCGCCTGATGGTGCAGATCGGCGAAAACGCCGAGGCCACCGTTCTCGAACACCAGGGCAGCGCCGACGTGGCCGCCCTCGTCGCCCCGATCACCGAGCTCGAGGTCGGCCAGGCCGGACGGCTGCGCTACGTGAACATCCAGGAGCGCGGTCCGCAGATCTGGCAGATCGCGTCGCAGCTGTCGAGGGTCGGGCAGGATGCCTCGCTCCAGGCCGCCCAGGCCGCGCTCGGCGGCGCCTATGCCCGTACCCGGGCCGACTGTCGGCTCGCCGGCCGAGGGGCCAGCGGCGATCTGCTAGCGGTCTACTTCGGTGAAGCCGATCAGACCGTCGACTTCCGCACCTTTCAAGATCACATAGCCCCGGATACGACGTCGAACCTGTTGTTCAAGGGGGCGGTCGGTGGTCACTCGCGATCGGTCTACACCGGGCTCATCAAGGTGCGACCCGATGCACGCGGCACCAACGCCTTCCAGACCAATCGCACCATCAAGCTCAGTGAGCACGCCTGGGCCGAGTCCGTCCCCAACCTGCAGATTGAGAACAACGACGTGCACTGCAGTCATGCGTCCACCGTGGGCCCCATCGACGAGGACCAACGGTTCTATCTCGAGAGCCGGGGCGTGCCACCCGAGGTGGCCGAGCAGTTGGTCGTGGCTGGTTTCTTCGACGAGGTCCTCGCCCAGCTGCCGGTGCCCGAGGTGATCGCCCCGCTTCGAGCCCGCATCGTTGAGCGGATCGAACGCCGCAACCGGTCCGAGGTCAACGCATGATGGAAGAACGCATCTGCTCGGTCGCCGATGTCGAGCCCGGACAGTCTCGGCGGTTCACCCTCGGAGCTCTCGACATCGCTGTCGTGCGGATCGGTGACGACTGGTATGCGATCGGCGACACGTGCACCCACCAGAAGATCTCGCTGGCCGACGGTGAGGTGCACGCCGACACGCTCGAGATCGAGTGCTGGAAGCACGGCAGCTGTTTCTCGCTCGAGACCGGTGCGCCCAACTCGATGCCGGCCACCAAGGCCGAGCCCGTCTACGAGATTCGTATCGACGAAGGCGATGTGATGGTGGTGCTGCCATGAGCGTGCTCGAGATCGAGGGCCTGCGGGCCAGTGTCGGTGGCCGCGAGATCCTGCAAGGCATCGACCTGACCGTGCGCAGCGGCGAGGTCCATGCCGTCATGGGTCCCAACGGCTCGGGCAAGTCGACGTTGTCGCATGTTGTGATGGGTCGCCCCGGCTACACCGTCACCGGTGGTTCGGTTCGCCTCGACGGCGTCGACGTTTTGGCCCTCGAGCCCTGGCAGCGAGCCAAGGCAGGGCTCTACCTGGCCATGCAGTACCCAACCGAGGTGCCGGGCGTGAACCTCGAGGAGATGCTCACCGAGGCGGCCATCGCCGCCGGTCGCGACGTCGGCGCCGTTCGTGCGCGCATGCTGGTCGAGGCCGGACGCATCGGGTTCGACGAGCGCTTTCTCGAACGGCCCCTCAACGTCGACCTGTCCGGCGGTGAGAAGAAGCGCAACGAGACGTTGCAGCTCGGCGTGCTGCAACCCAAGTTCGCTATCCTCGACGAGCTCGACTCAGGTCTTGATGTCGACGCCCTGCGCGCCTGCAGCCGCCGTATCGAGGAAGCGACCCACGAGGATGGGTTGGGCGTGCTGGCCATCACCCACTACAGCCGCCTGCTGCACGAGCTGCGGCCCGATGTGGTGCACGTGCTGGCCCGGGGTCGCATTCAGACCACCGGCGGTCCCGAGCTGGCCACTCAGCTCGAAGAGACCGGCTACGCCGAATGGGCCGACGACGAACCGGTGGCCGCCGCGGCCGTTCGTACCCTCGATCCCTTCGCCGACCCCTTCGGGTGAGCCGGGTCGGCGAGCCCGTCGCGTAGCCTCGCAGCGTGGACATCGTCAGCAGTGAACCTCTCCGGCACAACGAGTTCAACGCGGTCACCACGTCGATCGACAAGATCGAGACAGCCGACGGACGCACGCTGGTACGCAAACGGCTGGGGCAAGCCAAGGACGGCAGCCCCGAGCACTGGCAGGCGTCGCAGGACCCGCATCACTGGAACTCGTGGCGCCGCGAAGTCGACGCCTATTCGAGTTCGGTCCTGCGTCGTTCGCTGATGGACACCGGGCTCGAGATGCCCATGGCCACCATCGAGAAGTCACCCGAAGGTGCCACCATCCTGATGGAGTTCGTGCCCGGCATCGAGGGCACCGCGTTCGATTTGGCCGATCATCAGGCTCTAGCCCGAGGTCTGGGGCGGTGGCAGGCCCAGGGTCCTCTGAACGAGCCGTGGGGGTCGCGACAGTTTCTGCGTTCGTACTCGGCGTCGAAGCCGGCTCGCTACGAACTGCTCGACGACGATGCGGCCTGGGCCCAACCGATCATCCGTGACTGCTGGCCGGGCCTGCTCCGCGAGGGGTGGCAGCGGCTGGTGACCAACCGCGAACGGTTGCTCCGGATCATGGAGGCGCTGCCCCGGACCCGCTGCCATCTCGACGTCTGGGCCGGCAACACGACTCGGCGCACCGACGGCCGCGTGGCCCTTTTCGACTGGTCGTTCACCGGCGACGGAGCGGTGGGAGAAGACATCGGCAATCAGGTGCCCGACGGCGTCTTCGACCTGTTCTGGCCCGGGACCCGCATCGGCGAGCTGGACGAGGCGGTCTTCGCCGCCTATCTCGACGGGTTGCGCCAGGCTGGTTGGGAGGGCGACCATCGCGAGGTGCGCCTGGGGATGACGGCGGCCTGCGTGAAGTACACATGGCTCTTGCCCCAGATGCTCGAGGAAGCGTCCAACCCGGTCGGTCGGGCCTATTGGCGCGACGTCGAGCCGACGCTGAAGTACACCGCCCGCGGCCAAGGGATGATCCGCCTGGTCAACTGGTGCGACGAAGCCCTCCGCCTCGCCACCCAGCTCGGCCGCTAATCCCAAACCGGGCATCATTGCAGGCCGGATTGCGTCCGTTTTCGTGCCCGGTTTCCGAGGTTGTCGGGTGTCGAGCGCGTAGGATCACTTGGTGCTCATCGATGAAGCTCAGGTTCCGGGTTGGGCGACGATCGACGGCCACCTCCATCGTGAGCTGACGTTCGCCGACTTCAGTGAAGGCTTTGGGTTCATGACCCGGGTCGCGCTCATCGCCGAGAAACTGGACCATCACCCCGACTGGTCGAACAGTTGGAACCAGGTGACGATCGACATCACCAGCCACGCCGAGGGTGGCGTCACCGACCTCTGCGTCGAGTTGGCGACGGGGATCAACCGCCTTCTCGGCGAGTAGCCCGAAACCGGGCACGAAAACGGTCGAAATCCGGCCTGCAATGATGCCCGGCTTCTGGGGGGGGCGTCAGGCTTCGTCGAGGCCCTGGGCCAGGGTGTTCCACGACAGGGTGGCGCACTTGATGCGAACCGGGAACTTGACGACGCCACGAAGCGCTTCGAGGTCGCCCAGCTTCACGTCGGGGAACTCTTCGGGCTCGGCGTCGTCACCCTCGAGTGCGCTTTCGTGGATCGACATCATGGCCTTGAACGCCCGGGTGAGCTCATGCACCTGCTCGACCGTCTTGCCCTTGACTGCGGCCGACATCATCGAGGCCGACGACTGGCTGATCGAGCAGCCCTGACCACCGATCCGGATGTCGGTGATCACCCCGTCGTCGTCCAGCTCGAGGTAGACGACGATCTCGTCGCCGCACAACGGGTTGAACCCTTCGACCCGGTGGGCCGGCGGCGCCTCGAGCTCGCCGCGGTTCCGCGGGTTGCGATAGTGGTCGAGGATGATCTCTCGGTACAGGTCTTCGAGGCCGGGCATGGTGACGTGCTTTCGGTCGGGGTGGACTACAGCAAGAAGAAGTCGGCGGTGGCGGCGAGAGCGTCGGCCAACGCATCGATGTCGTGCTCGTCGTTGTACACGTACACCGAGGCCCGAGCGGTGGCGCCGACACCGAGCACCCGCATGAGCGGCTTGGCGCAGTGGTGGCCAGCTCGTACGCAGACGGCGTGTTCGTCGAGCACCTGCGAGATGTCGTGAGGGTGCAGGTCGGCAAAGGCGAACGAGAGCACGCCACCGCGCAGGCTCGGATCGGCCGGGCCGTAGATGGTGAGCTGGTCCCCGAAGCGATCACCCAGCGTGCGCAGCGCGTAGGTGGTGAGGTCGATCTCGTGCTGGCGAACCGCGGCCATGGTCAGGCCCCCCAAGTAGTCGACCGCCGTGCCGAGTCCGATGATCTCGGCGATGGGCGGGGTGCCAGCCTCGAACTTCCACGGCAGGTCGTTGCACGTAAAGCCGTCGAGGCGCACGTCTCGGATCATCTCGCCGCCGCCGAGGAACGGCGGCATGGCATCGAGCAGGTGCTCATGGGCCCACAGCACGCCGACGCCGGTCGGGCCGCACATCTTGTGCCCGGAGAAGGCCACGAAATCCGCTCCCAACTCGACCACGTCGGTTGCGAGGTGCGGCACGTACTGGCAGGCATCGACCAAGGCGAGGGCGCCGGCGGCGTGGGCAGCATCGGTCAGTTGGCGGACGGGCGTGATCGTGCCGAGCACGTTCGACATGGCGGTGAAGCCGAGCAGCTTGACGCCGTCGATGAGCTGGTCGAGATCGGTGAGGTCGAGCTGGCCGTCGTCGGTGAGTGGGATCCAGCGGATCTCGATGTCGCGCTCGGCGGCGAGCTGTTGCCACGGCACGATGTTGGCGTGGTGCTCCATATGGGTGAGCAGCACCGCATCGCCCGGGTGCAGGTTGGCTCGGCCCCACGAGTAGGCCACCAGGTTGATGGCCTCGGTGGCGTTCTTGCTGAACACGATGCCGGCCGTCGACGGGGCACCGATGAAGCGGGCGACATTGGCCCGGGCCGCTTCCATCTCGGCAGTGGCCTGCTCGGCGATCTGGTAGACGCCACGGTGCACGTTGGCGTTGATGGTCTCGTAGTAGGTGTCGAGGGCGTCGAGCACGACCTGCGGCTTCTGCGAGGTAGCCGCCGAGTCGAGGTAGACGATGGGCTTGCCGTGCACGGATCGTCGCAGCAGCGGGAAGTCGGCCTTCACGGCGGCGACGTCGAACAGGTCTTGGGCGGGCTGGGTTATCGCCATGCGTCATATCCTTCGGCTTCGAGTCGGGCCGACAGCTCGGGGCCGCCGGTCTCGACGATGCGGCCGTCGATGATGATGTGCACCCGATCGGGGTGCAGTTCGTCG
>JAYUBX010000310.1:0-2060 GCA_043740665.1 Candidatus Neomicrothrix sp. | reverse complement strand
TCGATGGCGACCGTCCTCTTCAACCGCTCGCCCGTGCTCGATCCAGTGTTCGCAGGCGAGACGTTCAAGGCCCCCGATCTCCCCCAGCGTCCACGAGCGGGCCGGTTCCCGATGATCGGTCTCCTCGCCCCCCTGCTGATGGGCGGCGTTCTCTTCGCCATCACCAAGAGCGCGGCGTCCATCGTCTTCGTCGCACTCAGTCCGATGATGATGATCGGCTCATACCTCGAGGGCAGGGTTTCCGGGAAGAAGGCGTTCGCCAATGCAGTCATCGAGTTCCACGAGGAACTCCGTGACTTGGAAGTGCAGCTGAACGCGAGCCTCGAGCGGGAGGCCATCTCCCGCCGCGCGGAATATCCGAGCACTGTCCTTCTGCATGGCGCTGGCATCGGGCGCGAGCCGACGCTGTGGTCTCGACGTGCCGACAAACGCGCCTTCCTCGAATTGCGGCTCGGCCTCGGCGATCTGCCGACCCGATCGACCATCGAGATGGCCACGTTGACGGGCTCGAAGCCCGAGTTCGTTCGCGAGGTCACCGAACTGCCGCGGCGCTACGGCATCGTTCGCGAAGTGCCCGTCGTTGCCGATTTCGACGGTTGCGGCTCGCTCGGAATCGCCGGCCCGATCGATGCCAGCCTCGATGTCGTTCGATCGTGTGTCCTCCAGGCTGTCGCATTGCACAGTCCCGCTGAAGTGGTGATCGCAGCTCTGATCGCGCCGAGCAATGTACAGCAGTGGGACTGGCTGAAGTGGTTGCCACACACCAGTTCCGATCATTCACCGATCGGCGCCGAGCAGATCGGAGTGTCGTCGCCGACACGCGTCCTGACCGCAGTCGAGGATCTGATCGATCGCCGCAGCACCGGAGCGAACAGCCGGATCCCGGTCGTCCTGCTCATCGTGGATGACGACGCCGTCATCGAACGCAGTGATTTCGTCGAGCTGGTCGAGCGCGGCCCCGCCGTTGGCGTTCACGTCATCTGGTTCGCACGAGCCCGGCATCAACTTCCCGCGGCGTGCCGGGTGTTTGTCGAGCAGGACCCTTCGTCAGCGACGTGGACCTTCGGCGACGTGCGGACGGCGACTGCGGTCCGACCGATCACGCCCGACACCCTTCCGTTGCTCGAAGCCGAGCGCTTCGCTCGATCGATGTCACCGGTCGTCGATGCGGGTGCAGCGTTCGGCGTCGACAGTGATGTCCCGCGTCAGATCTCGTTCCTGTCTCTCGTCGATGGTGAGATCGCGTCCAACCCAGACGCAGTCATCGCTCAATGGCGAGCGAGCCATTCCTTGCCGGCGGAGTACGGTGCGTCGGCAGGAAAGCGTCGACGGGAGAACAACCTCCGCGCTTTCGTCGGCGGGACCGCGACCGATCCGTTCGTCCTCGATCTACGCAACGACGGACCACACGCACTCGTCGGGGGGACCACCGGGGCCGGCAAGAGTGAATTCCTGCAGACGTGGGTACTCGGCATGGCGGCGGCCCACAGCCCGAGTCGGGTCAACTTCTTGTTCGTCGACTACAAGGGTGGTGCTGCTTTCGGCGACTGCATTCAACTGCCGCACTGCGTCGGCCTCGTCACCGATCTCAGCCCCCATCTCGTCAAGCGAGCCATTGTCTCGCTCAAGGCTGAGCTGAAGTACCGCGAGGAGCTGTTCAACCGCAACGGCAAGGCAAAGGATCTGCTCGAGCTCGAGCGTCGCGATCCTGCGGTTGCGCCACCGAGCCTCGTCATCATCGTCGACGAGTTCGCCGCGCTGGCGAAGGAGATCCCTGAATTCGTCGACGGTGTGGTGGATGTCGCCCAGCGCGGTCGCTCGCTCGGTCTCCACCTGATCCTCGCGACGCAGCGGCCCGCTGGCGTGATCCGCGACAACCTGCGCGCCAACACCAACCTGCGCATCGCGCTGAGGATGGCCGATGAGGACGACAGCATGGATGTTGTCGGCTCGAAGGCGTCGGCGATGTTCGACCCCTCGATCCCAGGGCGCGGGATGGCCAAGCTCGGACCGGGTCGCCTGGTCACGTTTCAGGCCGGGTACGTCGGTGGATGGACGAC
>JAYUBX010000309.1:0-5085 GCA_043740665.1 Candidatus Neomicrothrix sp. | reverse complement strand
GAGATCGGCACCCCCGCCTGGGTCTTCGCCCAGCGGCGCTACGCCTTCCTCGCCGACGGCCGGGTCGCCGTCGCCTATGCCGCGGCCGGCGTCGATCATCTCGCCGTCATCGATCCCGCCGTCTCGCCGGTCGAGATCGTCCAGGTCGAGGCCGGCTTCACGGCCTTGGCCTCGTTGCAGCCCTACGGCCACGGTCTCGTGTTCGTGGGCGGCGCCCCTGACGCCGAGCCGGTGATCGCCATGGCTGACGTTCCCCGCCGCGGCGACGCGACCGTGGCCGTCATCCGCCGTCCTCGCGCCCTCGGGATCGATCGTTCGTGGTTCGCGGCACCCGAATCGATCACCGTGGCCGGTCCCGACGGGGCCGTCACCCACGCGGTGTTCTACCCGCCGACCAACCCCGACGTGACGCCGACGACCGGCTCGGTACCGCCGCTGATCGTGATGAGTCATGGTGGACCGACCTCGGCCGCCCGTCCCCAGCTCAGCATGGTCGTGCAGTACTGGACCTCCCGAGGTTTCGCGGTCGCCGACGTCAACTATCGCGGCAGCACGGGCTATGGCCGGGCCTATCGCCAGGCTCTGGCCGGTCAGTGGGGAATCGTCGACGTCGACGATTGCGTCGCCGTCGCCCAGCACCTGGTGGTCGCGGGTCGGGTCGATGGTGACCGGCTGGCCATCCGCGGCGGCTCGGCCGGGGGCTACACCACGTTGTGCGCCCTGGCGTTCCGTGACCAGTTCCAGGCCGGGGCGAGCCTGTACGGCGTCGCCGATCTCGAGGCTCTGGCCCGTGACACCCACAAGTTCGAGTCGCGCTACCTGGACTCACTGGTCGGGCCGTATCCCGAGACACGCGATCGCTACGTCGAGCGATCGCCGATCCATCACGTCGACGGGTTCGATTGTCCGCTGATCGTGCTGCAGGGCGCCGATGACGAGGTCGTGCCCCCGGCACAGTCGCAGATGATCGTCGATGCGGTACGAGCCAAAGGGCTGCCGGTGGCCTATGTCGAGTTCGCCGGCGAGCAGCACGGGTTCCGGTTGGCGGCCAGCATCAAGCGGGCCCTCGAAGCGGAGCACTACTTTTTCGGTCGCGTGTTCGGCCTCGAGCCGGACGAATCGATCGAACCGGTCCCGATCGACAACCTCTGACCGACTCGATGCTCGCGAACCACGACGGGAGAGTTCATGGATGACGACGGCGCCGCCCCATCGGACATGGTCGTGATCGAGTGGTTCGACGCCCCCGGTGAGGCCAGCCAGGCCGCGTCGATGCTGGTCGAGAACGGCGTCGGTGCCGTGCTCGATCAGGACTCGCCGCCCCGCACCGGGTTGGCCGTGCTCGCGTCCGATGCCGAGCGGGCTCGCCAGATCCTGGGCTTGGAGGACCCGGAGCCGACCGTGGGCGAGGACGAGCTCAAGTCGATGAATCGGTCGTGGCTGGTGCCGGTGCTGGTCTTCTGCGCGGTGATGGTGGTGGTCCCGCTCGTCGCGTTCTTTGTGTCGTTCAAGCTCTCGGGCGGCTGATCGCGAGTCGGTTGGCGGCCGGCCGGGCCCACCGGTCAGGATGAAGCATGGCCCGCATCCTGGTAACTGAGCCCATCGCCGACGGAGGCCTCGACCGGCTTCGTGAGGCCGGCCACGACGTCGACGTGCAGTTGGGAGCTTCGCCCGACGAGCTGCTGGGGCTGATGCCGGGCGCCCACGCGCTGATCATCCGTTCGGCCACGACGGTGACGGCGGCCGTGCTCGAGGCCGGACCCGACCTCATAGTGGTCGGCCGGGCCGGTATCGGACTCGACAACGTCGACGTGGCCAGCGCCACCGCCCGCGGCGTCATGGTGGTCAACGCGCCGCAGTCGAACATCCTGTCGGCGGCCGAGCACACCATGGCGTTGTTGCTGGCCCAGGCCCGCAATGTGCCCCAAGCCCATGCTGCGTTGGTGGCCGGTCGATGGGAACGGTCCCGGTGGACCGGTGTCGAACTGAGTGACAAGACCCTGGGCATCATCGGGCTCGGCCGCATCGGCAAGTTGGTGGCCCAGCGGGCCCTCGCCTTCGGGATGCACCTGGCCGCCTATGACCCGTTCGTGTCGCCCGACCGCGCCCGCCAGATGAACGTCGAGCTGGTCGATCTCGACACGCTGGTCGCCCTGTCCGACTTCTTGACGATCCACGCGGTCAAGACGCCCGAGACGATCGGTCTGATCAACGCCGAGCTGTTGGCCAAGGCCAAGCCCGGCATCCGCATCATCAACGTGGGACGCGGCGGCATCATCGACGAACCGGCACTGGCCGACGCCATCCGATCCGGCCATGTGGGTGGTGCCGGCATCGACGTCTTCACCAAGGAACCCACGACCGAGTCCCCGCTGTTCGAACTGGATTCGGTGGTGGTCACCCCGCATCTCGGCGCCAGTACTCACGAAGCCCAGGACAAGGCGGGTGACACCATCGCCGAGCAGGTGGCCCTCGCCCTGGCCGGCGAGTTCGTGCCCTTCGCGGTGAACGTGGCCGCGGCCGAGGCTTCCGAGACCGTGCGGCCCTTCTTGTCGATGGCCGAGCGTCTCGGCGAGTTGTTCGCCTCGCTCAGCGGTGGTGGCGGCGGTAGCTCGAACCTCGACATCGAGTATCAGGGTCAGATCGCTGGCTACGACACTCGCATCCTGACGCTTTCGGTCCTGAAGGGCTACTTCGGCCGCATCAGCGACGAGCCGGTGTCCTATGTCAACGCGCCCCAGTTGGCCGAGGAGAGCGGCGTGCAGGTGCGCGAGACGGCCACCACCACGGCGCAGGACTACGTCAACCTCATCACCATCCGTGGCGGCGATCACGCCCTGGCCGGCACCCTCGTCGGATTGCGGGGTGAACCGCGCATTGTCATGGTCGACGATCACCCGGTCGACCTGCCCCCCGCTCCCCACATGCTGGTCGTGCGCAACGATGATCGGCCCGGCATGATCTCGACCGTCAGTGGGGCGCTGGCCGAGGTTGGCATCAACATCGCCAACATCCACGTGGGGCAGTCGCCGTCGGGGTTGTCGGCCCTGCAGGTGCTGGCGACGTCGCAGCCGGTGCCCGCGGATGTGGTCGATCGCCTGGCCCAGGTGGACGGCATCGTGTCGGTCCAGGCCGTCGAGCTCACCTAGTCGTTCGACCTAGGTCATCCGGACCCATTCGTTTCGGGCCGCTCAGGGCGGTCCTGCTTTTGCCGAACATAGGCAGGGCGGATCGATTCGTTGGGTGGCCGGGAGAAGGGAAGATGTCGGTGACCGGCGAACCGGTGGGCTTCGGTGATCTTCCCGTGGCGCTACTCGAACTGCGCGGCACCACCATCGTGGCCGCCACCCCCCAGGCGCGGGCGCTCTTCATGGCCTGCGGGTCCGGACCGAGTGGGGCCGATCCTGGTGGATCGGACCCGGTAGGTACCGATCTGGCGGCCTGGATCGGGCCGGACGACCGCCTCGGTCTCGACCACTTGGTGGGCGAGGCTGATCCCGAGGCCGAGTTGCTGGTGCGTCTGGGCCCACCTCCGGGGCGTGCCGTGCTGCTGCGACGGTCGAGGTCGGGTGACCGGGCATTCGTGGCCCTGCACGACCAGCAGTCGGAACGTCGACTGGCGGCGGTGATCGATGCGGTTGCCGATTCGACGTTGCTGCTCGCCGCCGACGGCCAACTGGTCTGGCAGTCCGATGCCCTGGCGGCGCGGGCACCGACGGGCCCCGACAACGTGGGATCACATCCGGTTGACCGCCTGCATCCCGAAGATCTGCCGCTGGTGCTCGAGGCGTTCGGCGAGTTGGCCGCGGCGCCGGACGGCCGGGTCAGCCGAGTCGTGCGGTCGCGGTCAGTCGAGCACGACGATGTGTGGCAGCTGATCGAGCTGATCGGCGCCGGTCGGGCCGACCATCCCGACCTCGGCGGTGTCGTGGTGCAGGTGCGCAACCTGGACGAAGGAGCCGACCTCGACTCGCTCGCCCATACCGATGGACCGTTGCTGTCGCTGGCCGAGGCGGCCCCCATCGGCATGTTGTTGATGGATCCCCGAGGCCGAGTCGTGTTCGCCAATCGGTCGGTTCGAGACCTGCTCGGCCGGGTCGATGAAGAGGATCTGTCCAACTGGCGAGACTCGGTGAGTCCCAGCCATCGAACCGCCGTCGATGCGCTGATCGCCGCCGGTCTCAACGGTGCCGCCGCGGTGACGATCACCGCCCCTGCCTTGCTGGCGGACGGGACGACCTGCTGGTTTCGCATCCGGGTCGCGCCTCAGTGGGGAGCCCAGCAGCAGGTCATCGGCGTCATCGCCGTCCTCGAAGACGTCACGGCCGAGGTCGAAGCGCGGACCGAGGCCGACCGGCTGATGCACATGCTCGACGCCACGTCGGACTTTGTGGCCATCTTCCGGCCGGCGGGCGAGATCTTGCACACCAACGCGGCCCTTCGTCAGGTATTGGATCGGCTCCGCGACGAAGGCGGGCGAGGTGCGATCGGCGACCTGCTGAGCGAGGAGGACCGCGAGCAGTTCATCGTCAACTCGTACAAGGTCCTCGAGGACTCCGACACCTGGCAGGGCGAGATGAGCATCAACATCGGTGGTGGCGCCACGATGGCGGTGTCGGTGCTGGCCGTGGTGCAGCGGGCCACCGACGGCGGGTTGGATTGGATCGCCATGGTTGCTCGCGACATCTCGGTGCTGAAGGAGGCCGAGGTGGGGTTGAGGCGGATGGCGACCGTCGATCACCTGACCGGGCTGGCCAACCGGGCGCTGTTCACCGAGCAACTCGAAACGGTCGTCAACGAGACCACCGGCACTGGCCGCGCCGTTGCGGTGCTGTTCTGCGATCTCGATCGATTCAAGGAGGTGAACGACCGGCGCGGCCACGCGGTCGGCGATCAGGTCTTGATGACCGTGGCCGAGCGGCTGCGAGAGATGACGCGGGGTACCGACCTGGCCGCCCGGGTGGGCGGCGACGAGTTCGTGGTGCTGTGCGAGGGCATCACCAGTGTCGATGCGTTGGCGAACCTGGCCGAGAGGATCATCGAGTCGGTGCGCCGACCGATCGCGGTCGACTCCGAGCCTGACGG
>JAYUBX010000308.1:0-2022 GCA_043740665.1 Candidatus Neomicrothrix sp. | reverse complement strand
CCGACCCAGTCGACGCCCCACACGCCGTCGAGCAGTTGGCGTCGGCTGAGGGCCAGACCCCGGTTCTCGGCCAGGTAGGCCAACAGATCGAACTCGCGGGCGGCGAGAGCGACGACGGTGCCGGCCGCCCGGGCTTCGCGCCGGCCGAGGTCAACCTCGACATCGCCCGCGATCAGCACGGTGGGGGCCTGCTCGCGGCTGGGGCCGTCGGCCCGACGCAGGATCGCCTTGACCCGGGCGACCAGCTCACGGGGTGAGAACGGCTTGGTGACGTAGTCGTCGGCGCCCATTTCGAGCCCGAGCACCCGGTCGATCTCGTCGTCGCGGGCGGTGAGCATGATGATGGGGACATCGCTGTGGGCGCGCAGCTCGCGGCAGACGCCGAGGCCATCGAGAGCACCGGGCAGGCCCACGTCGAGGATCACCAGCTTGGGGTGACGTACGGCGACCAACTCGAGCCCCGCCTCGCCGGAGTTGGCCTGGTAGACGCGGTAGCCGTCATTGCGCAGATACAGGTCGACCAGGTCGGCGATGTTCGGGTCGTCCTCGATGAGGACGATGGCGGGGGGATCGACGGTCATGGAGGCCCATCGTCTCACTCCCGACCGGTCCGGAGCGGGACGCCGCGCCGTAGCATCGGGGCGTGACCCACTACGACGAGCTCGGCGTCGCCCCCGAGGCCTCGACCGTCGCCATCCGACGCGAATACCTGGCGCGGGCTCGGCGGGTGCACCCCGACTTCCACACCGATGCCGACCCGAACACCCGCGCCGAGGCCGAGCGCGAGATGCGACGACTGAACGCGGCCTGGGCGGTGTTGGGCGACGAAGATCGTCGCCGTGACTACGACCGCGAGCTGCGCGCCCGCGAGCGCCCGGTGGTGCGCGAGCGACCGACCGGCGCGCCCAGCCCCGGGTTCGTTCCTTACAGCGACGACGACACCGACTACGCGGCCCTGCTCGACGATGCCGGTCCCGGCAACGGCGCCACCGTGCCCCGTGCCGTGCAGATGGCGCCGCCGCTGCTGCTAGGGGCCGCCGTCATCGCCCTCTCGGCCGGGCTGGTCGCCAGTTTTCCGCCGCTGCTGGCCGTCGGCGTGATCTGCCTGTTGCTGTCAGGGTTGTCGTTCGTGTTGACTCCCGCCCTGGCCGTGATGCGCAGCCTCGACAGCGACCAGGACTGACTCGTCTCTCGGAGGATTCTGCGGGGGATAGGGTCACGGAATGGCTAAGACCTCGATGATCGTCAAGCTCACCACCAAGCCCGGACTCCGCCGCGACCTGTTGGCGGCGCTCGACAAGATGCTGCTCGCCGTGAATGAAGAAGAAGGCACCGAGATCTATGCCTTCAACCTGGACACCACCGACGAGAACGCGGTGTGGATCTACGAGCTCTATGCCGACGATGCGGCCATGGCCACCCACAGCGGCAGCGAGGCGATGGTCGCCCTGCTGACCGAGGCCGGCGATCTGCTGGGCGATGCACCCTTGATGGTGCTCACCACCCCGGTCGCCGGCAAGGGCATCGGCGTCTGACCCTGCGGGGGTCACCATGACGACCTACCTCGATCGCATCCTGGCGGCTCATCGGGCCGCGGCCGCGGTCGATGAGCGGTCCCTCGAACCGCTGCTGGCCCAGGCTCGGAGCCAACCGCCGACGCGTCACTTTCGCGATGCGCTGGTGCGGGCCTCGGCCTCGCCCGACACGCTCGGGGTGATCGCCGAGGTCAAGCGGCGGTCGCCGTCGAAGGGCGATTTGGCCGCTGATCTCGATCCGGCCGAGCTGGCCTGGCGGTACGCGGCCGGCGGCGCGGCGTGTCTCTCGGTGCTCACCGACGAGGCCTTCTTCGGCGGATCGGTCGACGATCTGACCCGGGCGAGAGCAGCCTGCGATCTGCCGGTGCTGCGCAAGGACTTCACCGTTTCGGCCCTCGACGTGGTCGATGCCCGCCTGATGGGTGCCGACGCGGTGCTGCTGATCGCGGCGGCGATCGACGATGCCGAGCTCGGCCAGTTCTTGGCG
>JAYUBX010000307.1:0-2123 GCA_043740665.1 Candidatus Neomicrothrix sp. | reverse complement strand
TCGACGGGAACCGGTCATAGGTGGCCTCGAGGACGTCCTCCCAGTCGCGGTGGCTGAGGGTGGTCTGGGCCAGCATGGCCACCGGCTGGTCGAAGTCGGGCAGCGCGGCCACGTCGTCGACGCTCTCGACCCGATGGATGGCGCCGGGCGCGACGGCCATGGTGCCAACTGCTTCCTCGTGGCCTTCATGGCCCACGTACACGATCTGGTAGCCCTTGCCGGCCCGCACC
This sequence comes from Candidatus Neomicrothrix sp., assembly GCA_043740665.1. Taxonomy (GTDB): domain Bacteria; phylum Actinomycetota; class Acidimicrobiia; order Acidimicrobiales; family Acidimicrobilacustridaceae; genus UBA4742. The sequence goes on along the minus strand of JAYUBX010000307.1, from coordinate 1,893 downwards.
TTGACTTCGTGGTGCACCTTGGTGACCAGCGGACAGACGGCGTCGACCACGTACCCACCTCGGGCCTTGGCCTGTGCGACCACCTCGGGCGCCGAGCCGTGGGCGCTCAGCATCATCGGTCGACCCGGCGGAACCTCGGTGATGTCATCGACGAACACCACCCCGAGATCACGGAAGCGGTCGACGACCCGCTGATTGTGGACGATCTCGTGGTAGCAGTAGACCGGTGGCTCGAACGCCCGAACCATCCAGGCCAATGCCTTGATGGCCATCTCGACTCCGGCGCAGAACCCTCGGGGTGCGGCCAGCAACACCTGGTCGACCCCAGAGTCGAGCGGGCGATCGGTGGGCTCAGGCGACGCAGTCACGAACCGAAGGCTATCGGTCGTTCAACCGGTGAACTCGGGGTGGGTCGTGGTGGCCACGGGAGCCGTTGCCTTCGCCGGATGAACCGAGGCGGGCGAAATCGTCGTCGGTGTCACCGCTGAGCCGTAGCTGAGCCCCGCCGTCGGCCAGCGGCCGGAGGGCCCGAAGTCGTACACCATCACGTGGCAAAGATCGGCCGCCGCCGTGCAGTCGAACGTCGACGAGGTGAAGGTGCCATCGGGCTGGAAGTTCAGGTCGTACTTCAGGGTCGCGTAGGCGGTGGTGACCGTGTCGAGGTGGCCGGTGTCATCGGTGGTCGCCCATTGCGGTTCGAAGTGGGCCTGGTCGCACGGGAAGTTGGGGGCGTCACCCGGGCCAGTTGCGCACTGCTGCAAGATGACCGAGGTGTTGGGAACGAAGCCGTCGCCGACGACATGCATCTGGGTGCCGTCCGTCAGCCTCGTGTTGGGTGACGCGGTCAGGCTGGGGAGCGGAAGCAGGGCTCCATTGGGGTCGAACGAGAGGTCGGCAATGGCGCTCGTGGACGGGTCGCCCCATCCAACCCGCAGCTCGCACTGCGTCGGAGCGGTTCGGCAATCGACCTTGGTTCCGGTGAAGGTCGTGAACGTGGCCCAGACCTGGACATCGCCGATGAGGTGGCCTGCGGTATCGACCGACGCCAACCCGTTCGAGCTGCATGACGCGCCCGTATCCGAGAATGAACCGTTGGTGCACTCGCTGACGAGTACGAGCGACGACGGGTCGGTGGCGGGCCGCAGGGCCGATGGCTTCGTGGGCGCCGTCGTGCTTCGAAGCGATCGGGTCGGCCAGCTGGAGGCGGGAGTGCTCGTCACCGGGAGCGGCCCCGGTGTGAACAAGAAGTTGCTGCCGGACAGACTGATGTGGTCGCCGTCGAGCAGGCCGGTGTTGGGTGTCGCCGTCGCCGTCGGCGGCGGCAGCAACGGGCCGTCGGCGGTAAAGGCAAGCGGCACCTGGGCCTGTGACTCGAAGTCCTCGAAGTCGATGGCATGCATGGTGCAGGTCGTGGCCGCGTCGCGGCAATCGATCAGCTGGCCAGCCCACAGGCGGGCCCGCAGCGGCGCATCGACGGCGAAGGTGCCCGCGCTGCTGGCGGTGGCGAACAGGCCGCCGGCACAGCTGCCGATGGTCGTGGTGTTGGCACACTGCTGCAGCACGACCATGGCGCCAATCGGGTAGCCGCTACCCGTGATGTGAACGATCTGACCGTCGATGAGACTGGTCGATGGCGTGACCACGATCGCCGGCGGCGGCGGGGCGGCGGCCAGCGGATCGAAGCTGATGGCGGCGACCACGCCGTTGAGGGCAGGCACCGAAGCATCAAATGGGCCCACCACCAGCTCGCAGGCGTGGACCGCCGACCGACAGTCGACGGTCGTACCGCCGACGGTGACGAATCGGGTCCGGACCGAGGTGGTGGCCGAGAACGTGCCGGTCGGGCTGATCGGTCCACCACTGAGGCTCAGACCTCGGCAGTCGGAGGTGAGG
>JAYUBX010000306.1:0-1708 GCA_043740665.1 Candidatus Neomicrothrix sp. | reverse complement strand
GTCATCTACCTGACCGTCGGGCAGACCGACCCGTTCGTCCGGCACCACGGTGCCGAATCGCTGAACCTCTCGATCACCTACCTGCTCGCGCTGTTCTGTCTGTTCCCGCTCTTCTTCGTCGGCATCCTGTTCCCGCCGCTGCTGGTGCTGGTCGTGCCGGCCATGTTCGTCCTGATCTTCGGACACCTCGGGATGGCGATCAACGCCACGGTGAAGGCGTACCGGGGCGAGTGGTATCGGTACCCGGTCCTCCTCCGTCTGGTGCCGGGCCTCAACGGTGAGGGGGCCGTCCCGCGCTGACCGGACGCGGTCAGTCGTTCAGCAGGTCGCCCACCAGGGGCGGGCAGCTGCAGACCACGTTGCGGTCACCGAAGGCACCATCGATGCGGCTCACCGGTGGGAAGTACTTGGCCGCCCTCAGTGCGGCGACCGGATAGGCAGCTTGCTCGCGGGTGTAGGGCCGATCCCAGTGGTCGACCAGCAGGTCCTCGGCGGTGTGAGGGGCGTGACGCAGGGCGCTCTCGTGGACGGCGACGGTGCCGTCGGCGACCGCGTGGATCTCGGCCCGGATGGCGATCATGGCATCGCAGAACCGGTCGATCTCGACCTTCGACTCGGACTCGGTGGCCTCGACCATCAGTGTGCCGGCGACCGGAAACGACATGGTCGGGGCGTGGAAGCCGTAGTCGACGAGCCGCTTGGCGATGTCGTCGACGGTCACCTCGGTGTCCTGGGTGATCGGCCGAATGTCGATGATGCACTCGTGGGCGACGGTGCCGTTCTGGCCGGTGTAGAGCACCGGGTAGTGGTCGCCGAGCCGCTGGGCGATGTAGTTGGCGTTCAGGATGGCGACCTGGGTGGCGGCCAGCAGGCCGTCGCGTCCCATCATGGTGATGTACGCCCACGAGATGGGCAGGATGCCGGCCGATCCCCACGGGGCCGAGGCGATGGCGCCGGTGCCGGTCGAGGGGCCGGCTCCGTCGACCAGGGGATGGTTCGGCAAGAACGGGGCGAGATGGCTGCGCACCGCGACCGGGCCCACGCCGGGCCCGCCGCCTCCGTGGGGGATGCAGAACGTCTTGTGCAGGTTGAGGTGCGACACGTCGGCACCGAACTGGCCCGGTTTGGCCACGCCGACCAGGGCATTGAAGTTGGCGCCGTCCAGGTAGACCTGCCCGCCGTGGGCGTGCACCAGCTCGCAGATGTCAGTGATGGCGGCCTCGAACACCCCGTGGGTCGAGGGATAGGTCACCATCAGGCACGACAGTTGCTCGCCGGCCTTGTCGACCTTGGCTCGCAGATCGTCGACATCGACGTTGCCGTCGTCGTCGCACCGCACCACGACCACGTCGAGCCCGGCCATGGCCGCGCTGGCCGCATTGGTGCCGTGGGCCGAGGCGGGGATCAGGCACACCGTGCGGTGATCGTCGCCTCGACTGCGGTGGTAGGCCTGGATCGCCATCAGACCGGCGAACTCGCCCTGCGAGCCGGCATTGGGCTGCAACGAGACCGCGTCGTAGCCGGTGATCTCGACCAGGGCCGCTTCGAGTCCGTGGATCAGTTCGAGGTAGCCCTCGGCCTGGTCGGGCGGAGCGAAGGGGTGGATCGACCCGAACTCGGGCCACGTCACCGGGATCATCTCGGTGGTGGCGTTGAGCTTCATGGTGCACGATCCCAGCGGGATCATCGAGCGGTCGAGGGCGATGTC
>JAYUBX010000305.1:0-2319 GCA_043740665.1 Candidatus Neomicrothrix sp. | reverse complement strand
CCTGAACAGGCGGAGCATCGTCGCCAGTACCGGCCGCGGCTGGACGGACCGCCGAGTCGCGTCGTGCAGGCGGTCCGCTGCGTCGCTGCGGCGGGTACGGGCTCAGCTGAGTTCTTGGGCGAGCCCGATGAGAATGCCTTCAACCTCGATCCACCGATCGGCTTCGTGGGCGTCAGCGTGGAGGGTCGGCCGGTCGCGGGCTGGTGGTCGGGTCGTTTCGGGGTGTTCGGGGCGCGTTGAAGCAGCGGATTCGGGTTCGGGTGGCGGTGACCGCTCCGCCAACGCCGCCCTCTACCGCATCGTGCTGTGTCGGCTCCGCTGGGACCCCACCACCCGCGCCTACGCCGCACGGCGCACCGCCACGGGCAAGTCGAAGAAAGACACCATTCGCTGCCTCAAGCACTACATCGCCCGCCCAGTCCTCACCGCCATCCAAGCCGACCCTCAACCCCACAAACACCCCTTGACATCCATAGGAGCATCCGACAGCGCAACACGACATTCCCCCAGGCCCGCCCAACCCACTTCGCCGCGCTCCGACCGCGATCACGCCGACAAACCCCAGGCCCCAAAGCACCCCGACCGCGTTTACGGCACCTACACCATACCGCGAGCGGTCAGGTCCGGGTGAGGATGACCTTGGACACGCCGGTGTCAGCGGCCGGGCGAACACGTCGTAGCCCTCGTCGAACTGGTCCATCGTGAAGTGATGGGTGATGAACCGGTCGGTGTCGACCTGATGGCCCGGTGCCAGGCGCAGCAGGGTGGGTAGGTGTCGACCAGACCGGTGGTGATGGTGACGTTGCGGATCCACAGCACCTCGAGGTGCAGCGTGACGGGATGGAGCCGTGGACCCCGATGTTGGCGATGTGCCAACGATTTCGGGGCGGCGACGAATGGAGCGGGACCGGCTTGCGGATCCGGCAAGCTTCGAGGAGGACGCCCCACGTCGTCCGGCTGTCAGGAACTGGCGACCTTGGCCAGGTCGGCGACGATGGCGCGAAGTTGGGCGACTCCGCCGTTGCGGTACGCGACCCAGGCGGCGCCTCGATGCTCCGACGCATGCCTTTCGGCTTCCCAGTTCGCCAAGAGGTCTTCTGCAGCGGACAGGGCCTCGAGCCCGGTGGTGCTTCGGAGCTTTCGCTGAAGCTCACTGACCGCGGCCAACCCTCCCTCGGCGTACTTCGGGCGGCTCACGTCGGGGCCGTCACCGATGCGGTAGAGCGGGTGTCCACACGTGGCGGCGTTGAGTGCCGACTCAGCCACGGCGCGGTGATGCTCCAGTGCGTCGATCGGCTGCGGAAGTGCAGCGTCTGCGGGCACGTCGCGGTCCGAAGCCTCCCATCCACAACATCCCATCTCGGACTCCGATCTGGTTGGTGACGGTCGCGGCGGAGGCCGGCGTCAGGTGCCGACGGCTTGGAGAGCCGCGGTGAGCTTGGCCGCCGCGCTGTTGGCGAGCTCGACGAACTCGGGGGCAGGCATGAGCTCGCGTGGGTCGACGGCGCTGATGCGGGTTCCGCCGTCGGGGCCCGGCTCGAGCACGACGTTGCAGGGCAGGACCAGCGATGAGCTGGGGTCGAGCTCGAGGGCCTGGTTGGCGAAGGTCGGGTTGCAGGCGCCGAGGATCTTGAGGGCGGGTCGGTCGACGCCGAGCTTGGCTTTGAGTGTGGCGGCCACGTCGATCTCGGTGAGGACACCGAAGCCGTTGTCAGCGAGCGCGACGCGCACGGCGGCTTCGGCCTGGTCGAGCGGAAGGGGGACGGTGGTTTCGATGGCGTGCATAGGGGCCTTCAGTCGGGTTGGGGGCAGGTCGAGGGGTCGGGTCAGGCGAGGCGCATGAACATCTTCTCGACCTCGCCGATCGGGTAGCCGTCGGCTTCGGCCTGCTCGGGGTTCGAGATGCAGTAGGCGAGTCCGGCGCTGACGAGGCGGAAGCCCGCCTGTTCGAGCGCCCGGTTGGCGGCCGAGATCTGGGTGACGACGTCGCGGCACTCGCGACCATCGTCCAACATCCGCTCGATGCCCTGCACCTGGCCGGCAATGCGCCGCAAGCGCTTGCGTAGATCGTCCGTGACGTCCTCTGGCAGTTCCACGTCGGCCTCCTCGGGCTTCGTCGTTGCAGGTTCTGGAACGGATACCCCTGGGGGTTTGTTCCCGCCATGGAATAGTATACCCCTGTGGGTATGTTCGGCAGGGATATCCGCTAAACAGAAATACTGACCATGGGCGTGCTGGCGAAGCTGTTTGGAAGCTCCACCACCGGGGCCGTCGGCCCGACCGATGCCCAGGACCTGCTCCGGGGCGGTGCCCTGTTGG
>JAYUBX010000304.1:0-4198 GCA_043740665.1 Candidatus Neomicrothrix sp. | reverse complement strand
CTCGACCTTGTCGACGTAGAAGTCGTGGGGCTTCTTGGGCTTGCGTTCGAGGTCGGGTCCGAGGGTGAGCCGCACCGACAGCGGAGCAAAGCTGCCGCCGCGCCGGTCAGCCAGGCGAGTGGTGCGGTGGGTCGGGGCGGGGCCGACGGGGAAGTAGGAGATCAGTTGGTCGCCGAAGGTGGCACCGTCGAGCAGGGTGTTGAGGGCGGTGAGCAAGGCCCCGTCGGATCGCCAGTTGGTGCTCAGCGAGCGGTTCTCGAGACCCGGACCGGGAGTGACGGCCTCGGTGAACGTATGGATGTTGGCGCCCCGGAACGAATAGATGGCCTGCTTGGGATCGCCCACCAACACCAAGGTGGTGCCGCTGTCGGGCGAGCCGAACAGGGTCGAGAAGATCGACCACTGCACCGGGTCGGTGTCCTGGAACTCGTCGATGAGCGCCACGCGGAACCGGTTGCGCAGCATTTCGATCACCGTGGCGCGCCCGGGGCCCTGCAAACCGCGCCGCAGTTCGAGCAGGATGTCGTCGAAGCTCAGGGTGCCGGCCCGGCGGCGACGATCACCCATGGTCTCGACCGACCGGCGCACCAGCTCGGCCAACAGCCGCCACTTGGGGTCGGCGTCGGGCTGGTCGAGGCTGGGCACGACCACCAGGTCAGGCGTGTTGAGTCGCACCTTGGTGGCGTTGACCAGTCCGAGGTAGGTCGGCAGGTCGGCGGCGGGGTGGCCCCCGACGGCGGCGGCGGCCAGCACGTCGGCGCAGACCTCGGCGACCAGTTCGCGGGTGTCGTCGACCAGGGTCGCATCGAGGTCGGTGCCGGCGCTGGTGCCGAGCGTGCTGAGCACCTGGGTGGCGAATCCGTGGATGGTGGTGATGGTGGCGGCGTCGAACTCGGTGATGGCTTGGTCGACCCGGCCGAGCCGCACCCGCCGTTCAGTCGGGTCGGTCGCGTAGAGGTGGACGAGCAGCTCGTTGTCGGACGACGGCGGCTCGGGCGAGCCGAGGGCGACGGCGGCGTCGACCAGTTGCTGGCGCACTCGGGCTCGCAGCTCACTGGTCGCCGCTCGGGTGAAGGTGACGATGAGCAGTTCGGATGCCGAAATGTCGTGCTCGGCGATGAAACGGGTGGCGAGGGCGGCGAGGGCGAAGGTCTTGCCGGTGCCCGCACTGGCCTCGATGGCCAGCCGCCCGGACGGAATTGACCCGACGAGCTCGAAGGGCACACTGGTGGTCGGTGGGTTGGTGGTGGCAGGGGTCATGACGAGGCCACCGGTGCGTGGTGGTCGGAGTTCGGGTCGTCGGTCGGGTCGGCGTCGTCGGCAGGGGTCGGCCGGGTGGCGACCGATCGGTCGACGGCATCCCACAGGTAGTCGGCGTAGCGGGCGACCCGTCTGCCGGTGCCGGCGGGGTCACTGTCGATGGCTTCGAGTGCCAGCAATTCATCCATGTCGAGGTCGCCGTAGAACGGGAAGTTGAACGAGTCGTAGGCGTCGCCGCGATCTTGATGGCCGCGCCACAGGTTTCGGTCGGGCTTGCCGGCGTGCACCCCGGGGGAGAACCGGGCGAACAGCGGGATCGGTTCGGCCAGGCCCCGTCGGTAGAGGTCGACGGCCACGCCGAGGGCCTCGTGCGCATCGATGGCCGGCAGGCGGTCGTCGGGTGGGTCGAGATCGATGGCCAGCACCAGATCGATGATGGTGAGCTTCTTGGCACCCGTCACCGGCCGGTTGACGGCGACCGAACGCCATGGTCTCGATGGATCGTTGGCGGCGAGGGCGACCAGGTCGAGCCAGGCGGCGAGGCGGTGGGCCGGTTTGGGCCGAGTGAACTGGACCCGAGCCGGCCCCGGCGCGGCGGCTTCGAGGTGGCTGGTCACGGTGCCGCTCAGTTTGGTGCCATCGCCCAGATCGACGGTGATGAGCACCGGTTCGCCGGGGCCCGCCTGAAACCCGAGATCGAGAGCGGCGGTACGCAGCTCGTCGACCGAGGCGATGAGGTCGCGGACGGCGGCCTCGCCCAGCACCCCGGGGGGAAGGGTGCCGCGCCGGTGCTCGATTGCGATCCACTGCTCGGCCGAGTGCCCGGCGAGCAGCGCGTCGAGCAGTCGGTCGCCGGCCCGCCATTCGCCGAGCCCGGCGAAGGAGACGGGCAGCAGGGCGGACGCCGGGTCGTCGTCCCACGGCAGTCGCAGGCCGAGTCGCTGCTCGAGAAAACCTTTGCCGGGGTGCTTCAAGAACTTCTGCAGGTCGACCAGCTGCACGTCGGCCGGCGCCAGGCGCATCAGCGTGACCGGCTCGAAGACCGGCGCGCCGACGGGGTGGCGCGTGCGGCGGGCTTCGGCGCTGGCCCGGGCCCCAGGGTCAAAGCTCCAGGGGCCGTTGGTCAGGCGGCTGAGGGCGCCGGGAGCGAAGCATTGATCGTCGAACGGCTGGCGGGGATGGTGGATCTCGATGGTCTCGGCCACCGCTGCCCGGTCGTCGGGGATGATCATGGCGGTGACGGCATCGATCAGTTCGGCGACGGCCACGGCCGGCAGGATCTCGTGGTTGGTGCGGACATCGTGGCCGTCGCGGACCACGATGAGGTGCTCGCCCGCGGCCAGCACCGCTTCGAGCAGCGCCTGGCGGGTTTCGCCGCGAGGGTCACGGTCGCCCAACTGGGGGTTGGCGGCGGCCAGGTCGTCACCGTCGGCGCCGCTGGTGCTGAACGCGCTCTGGTCCATACCCAGCAGGCAGACGACCCGGTAGGGGATCCAGCGCAGCGGCGTCATCGACGTGACGGTGATGCCGCCCCGAAAGAAGTTGGGGCGGCCCGGCGCGCTGCGGAGCTGGTCGGCCAACAGCCGGCGCACATCGACGAAGGTGAGCAGGGTGGTCGAGCGATCGCCGTCGATCTGCGAGCGTTCGACCACGTCGGCCAGCAGCCGAGGCAGGGTCTGCAGTTGCCACTGTTCGTCGGGTGGGGCGGCGAACAGGTCGCGGAGCGCCCCGCGTAGCACGGCCACCCACTCGTCGATCGGGCGGGGCGTGGTGGTCTGGTCGGCCAGTTGCCCGAGCCGCCACAGCAGGTCGGCCAGCCGGCCGGCCAGGTCGGCGTCGTCGCCCTCGATGCCCATGGCGACGACATCACCGACGGCCAGGGTGAGGCCGTCGTCGTAGACGGCGGCGCCGACCAGCAGCTGATCGAGGGCGGCTCGCCAGGTGTTGTTGGTGATCGAGGCGGGCACGCCCAGGGGTGCTCGATGCTCGGGGTCGAGGCCCCAGCGCACGTTGGTGGTGGCGACCCAATCGGCTACCCGGCCCAGGTCGTCGTCGCTGAAGCGAAAGCGGTCACGGATCGGGGTCGAGGCGATGAAGTCGAGCACGGCGGGGGCGTCGAAGCGGCCGGCGACCAGTTCGAGCAGCGCGGCGGTGGCTTCGAGCACGGGGTTGGACGTGCCGATCGACCGGTCGGCGATGCGGTAGCGCAGGGCAGGGGCATGAGCGGCGTGGGCTGGCGCGTGGCTCGGGGGCCGATCGGCCGACGGGCCGAACACCGCTTCGACGATGGGGGCGAAGCGTTCGAGGGCGGGGCACATGACGACGATGTCGTCCTCGTCGAGGTCGAGGGTGGGGTCGGCCAGCAGGTGCAGGATGGCATCGCGCAGGATCTCGACCTGGCGGGTCGAGCCGTGCCCGGCGTGGAACTGGATCGATCGATCGATGTCGTCGGCCGTCACGCTGGCCGTCGGCGCCTGGCCGGCCCGGATGTCGGCCTGCAGCCGGTGCAGCAGCGACGGGCTGGCCGGGTTGGCCGCGTGGTCGGGGTGGGCGTTGGGGATTGGATCGGCGTGGGGGAGCCAGGTCTGGTTGGCATCGGCCAGCAGGACGGCGGTCTCGCGGGGTAGGCGTCCCCACGATCGAAGCAGGGGGGGCTGCACCAGGTCGGCGCGGCGATCGTCGGATCGCAGTCGGGGCCCGGGCCGAGCCGGCTGGTCGCTCGGCGTCGACGGGCCGAGGATGGTGCGGCACGGCTCGAGCAGGAAGAGGTGCAGGTCGTGCTGGGCCGCCACCGCGTGGACGAGATCGAGGAACCCGGCGCCGCCGGGCAGGGTGGTCAGTCCGAACAGCACCAGGCGGGGCGGCAGGTCGAGGGCCAGCTCGCCGGTGCCCACCTGGTCGAGCAGGTCGGGCATCCGCTCGGGCGGGCTCGGGATCG
>JAYUBX010000303.1:0-1578 GCA_043740665.1 Candidatus Neomicrothrix sp. | reverse complement strand
TACGAACCGTTGGCTCGGGGCATGGCCGCCGCCCTTCCCCATGTCGACGAATTCGTCGAAGGCCATTCGCTGGCCTCCCTGCAACAACTGGCGGAGGTGATCGCCCGATGAAGGAGATCCTGGACGACCTCGACCGGTGGCGAGCGGCCGGCCAGCGGGTGGCTGTGGCGCGGGTGGTCGACATCGAAGGCTCGGGCCCGCGTGATCCGGGAGCGGCCATGGCGGTCAACGAGGACGGCGAGGTGGCCGGATCGGTATCGGGTGGGTGCGTCGAGGGGGCTGTGGTCACTGCGGCACTCGACATCCTGGCCACCGGTGATCGCCGCATGGTGTCGTTCGGCTACAGCGACGACGACGCCTTCGCCGTGGGTCTCACCTGCGGGGGCACGGTCCACCTGTTCATCGAACCGCTCGACTGGTAGGCGACGACCATGGCCCGAGCCCGATGACCGCCCTGTTCGACACGTTCGAGGCTGCCGTGCGCGACAACCGTCCGGTGGCGTTGGCCACCCTGATCGAAGGGCCGCACCTGGGAGCCAAGGTGCTGGTGAGCCCGGACTTCGATCCGATGGGCACACTGGGCGATCCCGATCTTGACCGGGTGGTGGCCCGCGATGCCCGCGGCGAGCTCGAAGCCGGCACCACCATCGTGCGGCACTACGGCGAGCACGGCGAGGCCCGTGAGCGCACCGTGTCGGTGTTCATCGAGTCGTTCGCCCCGCCGCCCCGGATGCTGATCTTCGGGGCCGTCGACTTCACCAAGGCGCTGGTGAAGGTGGCCAAGGTGTTGGGCTATCGCATCACCGTCTGCGATGCGCGTGAAGTCTTCGCGACCCGTCGCCGCTTCCCCGACGCCGACGAGATCGTGGTCGACTGGCCCCACCGCCTGCTCGAACGCGAGGGGGCGACCCTGGGTCCCCGCGATGCCGTCTGCGTGCTGACCCATGACCACAAGTTCGACATCCCGGCCATCGTGGCGGCGCTGGGCACCGACGTCGGCTACCTGGGAGCCATGGGCAGTCGACGCACTCACGCCGATCGGGTCGAACGGCTGCGGGCCGAGGGCGTCGACGATGCCGGCATCGCTCGGATCCTCGCCCCGATCGGGCTCGACCTGGGCGGCCGCACGCCGGAGGAGACGGCGATCTCGATCTGCGCCGAGATCATCGCCCTGCGCACCGGCCGTCGCGCACCTTCGCTTCGCGACGGTGGTGGCCCGATCCACCGCTGATGGCCCTGGTCGGAGGTCGAGACAAAATCGACCCGGTCATCTGGCCCGGATCCATCTCGGGCTCCGTGCCCGTTCTGAGTCTCAGAGGACACCGGCCGCTTCGCTTCGCTCGGCTCGGCTCAGCCGGTCGCGCCGAAGTCGAGGCGGGGTGGGTCGGGGTCACTCGAGCCCGGCGGTGGTGGCGATGGCCGAGTTCGGTCGCCCGGGCCACCGCCGGCGTGGTCGGGTTGGTCGCCGGGGAGGTGGTGGAGGTTCCAGGCGGTGAGGTGTTGGCCGACGGGGCCACGGACGGGTGGCGGGGGTGGGGTGTCGGGTTGGTTGGGGTTGGGTGGTGGGTACCACCACCA
>JAYUBX010000302.1:0-8264 GCA_043740665.1 Candidatus Neomicrothrix sp. | reverse complement strand
TGGTGGTGGTACCCACCACCCAACCCCAACCAACCCGACACCCCACCCCCGCCACCCGTCCGTGGCCCCGTCGGCCAACACCTCACCGCCTGGAACCTCGACCACCTCCCCGGCCAGCCCGGCGACTCCGACCTGACTGGCGACCAGCCCGGCGATCAGCCCGGCGACGAACCAGGCCACCCGGCCGGCGACGCGGGCGACCGAGCCCTCCCCTCGCCACCCCCGCCCCGGTCGAGCGACCCCGACCCGCCCCGGCTCGACTTCGGATCCGCCGCCTGAACTACTGCTGGATCGCCGGCCCGTCGCGAAGCCTGACCCGGCCCAACGACCGGCGTGATGGACCGGACCGACGCGTGCACCCGCAGACCGAACCTCCTCCACTGCGGATCCACGGCCACGGATCCCACGGACGAGCCGACCAGTTCGATCGGCCGGTGCGACCCACGACCGCTCTCACCTGGTCAGCTCAGCCGGCGAACCCGAGCCGCGCCTTGATCACCGCATCGATCAGCGGGCGGTCCACGTGCCGTCGATCGACCGACCTTTGACCTTGCCCTCGTGGGCCAGCTTCAGCAGATGGGCGTGCACCGTGTAGCGGGCGACCGGATGCAGATCAGGGTTGATGTCGGCATAGATCGTGTCGACCAGCTGGTCGATCTTCACCGGACTCGACTGGGTGACCAGCGCGAGGATCTGCAGTTCGCGCGCCTGACGGTGCTCGACGTAGTCGTCGATGGCCGCCTTCGGATCCTCGATCAGGCGGCCGTGCCCCGGGGCGATGGCCTTCAGCCGGATCGCCCGCACCGTCGCCAACGAGTCGAGATAGGTGGCCATGTTGCCGTCCGGGGGACGGATGACGACGGTCGATCCCTGCATGATGTGATCGCCGGAGAACAGCACGTGTTCCTCTTCGAGCACGAAGCACAAGTGGTTCGACGCATGACCTGGCGTGTGCACGGCGGTGAGGCGGAACTCGGTGGCCTCGATGCGGTCACCGTGGCGCATCTTGGTGTCGACGATCAGACCATCGCGAGAATCCCAGGCCAACACTTCGGCGCCGGTACGGGCCTTGAGCCCGGCCGCGCCCGGCGAGTGATCGGCGTGAGTGTGGGTGCAGACGATCCAACGGATGCGATCGCCACCACACCCGGCGATGGCGTCGAGGTGCGCCTCGTCGTCGGGTCCCGGGTCGATCACGGCGATCTCGTCGATACCCACCAGATAGGTGTTGGTGCCGGGGCCGGTCATCATGCCCGGATTGGGGGCCACGATGCGACGCACCAGCGGCGTGAGCGCCCGCGCCACGCCCGGCACCAGCACCTCGGGTGGTGGAGGCGGCGCGTCGGGATCGACCACCTCAGGAGCTCGACGTCGGGGCACCGGGCCCACCTCCCCGTTGCGAATCGGCCAACGCGGTGAGCGGCAGCCCGTTCGGGATCTCGATCGAGACCAGATCGTCATAGCCCGGGTCGCCAGGCAGGACAATGCGCACCCCACCCTCGTCGGCTTCGTCGGCCACGATGCGCGGCAGGATCGTCGGCACATCGCCAACCGCGGCAGCCGCGGCCAGCAACTCGTCGGCCGAATGGAACCGCTCGATGGCCATCAGGGTGCGCACGGTGGGGAAGATCATCTCGAACTCGCCGGCCCGGTGCCGGGCGAGGGCATCCGACGGCCGAACCCAGAGGTTGGCGATCACCTCGCGGTCGTCGTGCAACGGCACCTGCAGCTCGGGAGCCCGACCCACGAAGAACCTCGTGTCGTAGCGTCGGGGGGCGCCCACCGGCGTGATCCAGTGGGCGAAGTAGTGCATGGTGCCGACGGCCAGCCGCAGCTGCTCGTCACCACAGATCTCGACCAGTCGACGTTCGCCACTGTCGACGGCCCGTCGATGCTCGGCGAAGCGAGCGGCGGTCACGGGATCGTCGAGTCGCATCATGGTGCCGTCGGGACCGTAGGCCAGCAGCACACCGGCCTCCTCGAACGACTCACGGATCGCCGCGACCCAGAACGCCAGACCGCCCGATTCGAGGTCGAGCTGGGCCGAGGCGTCGAGATCGGTGCGGCCATCGCAGACTGGCCCCAGGTCGGTGTGACGATCGTGATCGTCGACCCCGCCGCCGGGAAACACGTAGGCCCCACCCACGAAGTCGGACTGCAGGTTGCGCCGCAGCATGAAGACCTCGAGCACGCTGTCGCCATCGCTTTCGCGATCACCGTCGTGGTCATCGGCACCGCGCCCGACGGCCGGCCCGCCACCGGGTGCATCACGCACCAGCATGACGGTGGCGGCGTCGCGGAGCGGCACCGTGGTCACGATCCGGACCCGATCACGAGTCGAGCTCAGGGCGAGGCGAACCCGGTCGGGGCGTGCTCGGGGCGCTCGGATTGAGATGGGCATCGGCGTCGTAGACCGGACCCCCGAAGGTCGAGGCTCTTGGGGGTCCGAACGGCGAGCTGGCCGGGCCGGGCGAGCTCGCGTTGGTGAAGACGGCGAACTGGGCTTGACCGCGCTCGATGCGACGTCGAGCCCGGGCCAACACCAAGGGGCGCAGCAACGCTCGCACCGGCGGAACCAGCAACAGCAGACCGATGACGCTGGTGACGAACCCCGGCAGCACCATGAGCAGCCCGCCGAGCAGCACCAGCACGCCGTCGACGACCTCACGTCCCGGTACCTGGCCGTTGTCGATCTGGGTCTGCATTCGCCGCAGCACGCCCAGGCCCTCGGTCTGCATAAGCCAGGCGCCACCCACGCTGGTGAGTCCCACGAGCGCGACCGTCGGCAACACCCCGATCACACCGGCGACCAGCACCATGACCGCCAGCTCGATGATCGGAACGACGATCAGGAGCATCAGGAACGCAAACACGGCCTTCAGCCTACCGGTGCCTGCTCGAACCAGCCCGGGACGCGCCGACGCGCGCCCCAAAGAGCGCGCGTCGTTGGCACTCGCGCCGTGGCCACCCCCCCGGTGTGGCCACGGCCAAGCGATGGTTAGCCGGCCCGCTGTCCCACGAGGTGCTTGCGCTCAGCCTCGTTGAGTCCGCCCCAGATGCCATGGGGCTCACGGATGCTGACGGCGTATTCGAGACAGTCTTTCTTGACGACGCAGGACCCGCAGATGTCCTTGGCGCGGGCCTCACGTTCGAGCTTCTCGTCCTTCCGCTCGAAGACAGGCGGGGGGAAAAACACCGCCGCCTGCGGCCCCCGACATGCGGCCTTCACCTGCCACGCTTCTTCATTCCGCTGAGCACTCAACGACCTGCCCCCTTTCCGGAAGCCGACCCTACAACCGCCGATTTCACCGCCACAAGGGGTAAACATTTGTTAGCGCGTCGCTAACAATCGCAACCATAGGCTGGTCAGCGGGGGTGATTCTTGCTGCTGCTGGAGAGATGGCACCGATCTTCAGTCGCTGGAGGCGTCCTTGGGACCCCGCTCGCGGTAGTCGCGTGCCGCACCTTCCTCGGGCTCGACCTCGAGCACCAAACCCTCGATCCCGATGACTCGCACCCGATCGAGCTCGTCGATCGGCGTGGCCCGGTTGGTGTAGGCCCGCCACAGGGCACCGCGGAGCTGCACCGTCCCGTCGGGGTCAACCGCGGTGACGGCTCGACCCAACTCACCGATCATCCACTCACGCCCGATAGTGGGGGTCGAGAACCGCGTGCGAACCATCGCCGGCATGGCCGTGAAGAACGTCAGGCCGACGCCGACCACCCCCACCGCAAGGGTGACCCACGAAATCGAGACGCCGTGATAGAGGGTGAGCGATCCCACGACGTAGAGCGCCATCCCGGCGCCGGTCCAGAACCGGGGCACGCCCGTCTGCACATCGATGGCGAACGCCACCATGGCGGCCACGATGGCCAGCAGGCCCCACCAGTGGGTCGGCAGCACGGCCAGGCCGTAGCACGACAGGATGAACGCACCTGCGCCGACCACGCCAGCGACACCGACGCCAGCGGTGAACAACTCGAAGATCAACAGGGCGAGCCCCACTGTCAGCAGCAGGTAGGCCACCGCCGGGCTGGCCACGGTGTGGAAGAGCTGGGACATCAGGGAGAGCTGGTTGAACTGCACCTGGGTGACCGGCAGGCGCCGCGTCTGCCCCTGGGAGTTGGTCACCTCACGGGTCTGCACGCCCGGCAGGTTGATGATGAAGTCGCCGATGGTAGGCGCGTCGACCGTCGTGATGCCGAGGGTGGCCGCCTCTTTGGACCCGACTCGATCGTTGATCAATGGCGCCATCCGCACCTGATCGAACGCCACGCCATCGGGCAGCGGACCAGCGCTCCCCAGGCTGGTGCCCGGCGCCATGCCCACCTGGCGGGCCACACCGCCCAGCTGGGCCGACGGCCCGGTGAGGGCCGACCCGCTCGGTCCAACCCACACGTCGATCGGCACCGCCGACGCGGCGATCTGGTTGAGCAGCGCCACATACGTCGCCTCGGGCACGATCACGCCGTTGGAGTTGGCCTGCAGCACCAGCGACTTCGCGCCCTGGCTGTTGGCGTCGCGGACCGCTTTGGCGACGGCATCGACCATCACCGGATCAAGCAGGCCGCTGACCTTGAGCACCGCGACGAAGCCCGCGTCGGCCGCCGAACCCTGGTCACCGGCATCGTTGACCCCACCGGTGGTGACGGTGGTCTGGTCGCGGGACGGGTCAGCCGCGCCCGCCGGAGTCGCTCCAGCGGCCATCATCGTCGACGCCACGAAGGCGACGAACATCATCGAAACGGCGGCGATGACCAGCGGGCGGCGCCGGCTCGGTAGTGTGCGGCTCACGTTCCTCCGAAGCAAAAAGGGTGGAAAAGCGGGTGGATCCTGCCCAGTTCTTCGCAGCATCTCGCGTCGTCATCGTGGCCGGGAAGGGCGGTGTGGGCAAAACCACCGTCTCGGCCGCCCTGGCGCGGGCCGCGGCGCGGGCCGGTCTGTCCACCCTGATCATCGAGGTCGAAGGCAAGAGCGGCCTGGCCACACTGTTCGGCCAGCCACCCTTCGACTACGACGAAGTCACCCTCTCGGCGGGCGGCGGCCCGTCGGGTGCGGCCGATGTGCGAGCCCGCACCTTGACCCCGGATGACGCCCTGCTCGAGTACCTCGAGGATCACGGCATGAGTCGGATCTCGCGGCGGCTGGTCACCAGCGGAGCGGTCGACATGGTCGCCACCGCGGCACCGGGCATCAAGGACATCCTCATCCTCGGCAAGGTGAAGCAGCTCGAACAGACCCGGCAGGCCGACCTCATCGTGCTCGACGCACCGGCTGCCGGTCACGCCATCAGCTTCCTGCGTTCGGCTCGGGGGCTCACCGACGCGGTTCGGGTCGGCCCCATCAACACGCAGGCCCGCGACGTGCTCGAGCTGCTCACCGACCCGAGCCGGTGCCAAGTCGTGTTGGTGACGCTGCCGGAGGAGACGCCGGTCAACGAGCTGGTCGAGACCGCCTTCAGCCTCGAGGACGAGGTTGGAGTCAGCCTCGGGCCGGTCGTGGTCAACGGGCTCTACCCACCCTTGCCGGGGCTGGACACCGATCCGGCCGACGCCGCCCGCGACGCGGGCGCCGCGCTGCGGACCGGCGAGGCCGAGGCCCTGCGCCACGCGGCGACGTTCCGCCGGCACCGCATGGAGCTGCAAGCGCAGCAGGTGGCGCGGCTGGCCGAGATCCTGCCGTTGCCCCAACTGTCGCTGCCGTTCTTGTTCGATGCCGACCTGGGGCCGGCCGACGTCGACCGGCTGGCCACCGAACTGCTGGCCGGCATCGAGGGGTTGGCTCCCCCGGCGACAGGGTCCACCGAATGACCCCGCCGATCGGTGACCCCCGCCATGCGCTGGCCGAGCTGGTGGCCACCAAGGAAGTCATCGTCTGCACCGGCTCGGGCGGCGTCGGCAAGACCACCACCGCGGCGGTCATCGCCCTCGAAGCCGCCCGGCAGGGGCGGCGCGCCTGCGTCGTCACCATCGACCCCGCCAAGCGACTGGCCGACGCCCTCGGACTCGAATCGCTGTCCAACACCCCGAGCCGCATCGACGGGCCGTGGACCGGCGAACTGTGGGCGCTGATGCTCGACACCAAGACCACGTTCGACGACCTGGTGGCTGAGCACTCCGAGACCGACGACCAGGCTCGCAGCATCCTGACCAACCGGTTCTACCGCAACATCTCCGGCGCCCTCTCGGGCACGCAGGAATACATGGCGATGGAGAAGCTCTACCAGCTGCACCAGAACCCCGACTTCGACCTGGTCGTGGTCGACACTCCACCGACCCGCAACGCCCTCGACTTCCTCGAAGCGCCCCGGCGGCTCACCCGCTTTCTCGACCATCGGCTCTACCGGGTGCTGATGGCCCCCACCCGGGGAATCGCCCGGGCCGTGAACGTGGCCGCCCAGGCTTTTCTGCGCACGGTTTCGAAGGTCGTCGGGGGCGATGTCGTCGCCGACGCCATCGCCTTCTTCTCGGCGTTCGACGGCATGGAAGCCGGGTTCCGAGATCGGGCCGCCGCCACCCTCGACCTGCTGTCGGACGACGTCACCGCCTTCGTGCTGGTCGCCGCCCCCCGGCGAGAGGTCGTGGCCGAGGCCACCTATTTTGCCGAGCGGCTCACCGAGGCGGGCATCCCCGTACGAGCGCTCATCGTCAACCGGATGCACCCGCACTTCGGCACCGCCACCGCTCGTGGTACCGCCGAGCGGGCCGAGCGATTCGCCGGTACCGAGCTCGGTGGCCTGTACGCCAACCTGGCCGACCTGCAACGAGTCGCCAGCAACGAGGAAGACCATCTGGCCGGACTGGCCGAGCAGGTCGCCCCGGCCCCCGTCATCCGGGTGCCGTTCCTCGACACTGACGTACACGATCTCGACGGGCTCGGCCGGGTCGCCGGCCACCTGTTTCCGCGCTGACCACCGCGTGAGCCCGCGTATCCCTGTCGACAAGTTCAAGGATGCGTAGATCCAGGTCGGCTTCCGACCTGGATCTACGCCGGAGTGAAGGGTCGGCGCGAGACCGGGGTGGGTCAGTCGCGGTCGGGGTCGAGGTCCGGCGGGTTGAGCAGGGACTCGATGGCCGCTTCGAGGGTCTCGGTGACCGGCACGATGCGGTCGAAGCCGGTGGTGTGCAGCAGTCGGGTCAGGGTGGGACGGCTACAGGCCACCGAGACGTCGCCCTCGGCCTCGCGCGCCCGCCGGATGCCACCGATGAGCGCCCCCAGACCCGCGGAATCCATGAACGGCACATCCGACAGGTCGATCAGCAGGCGCGGGGTGGCCGCCAGCTCGACCAAGGCCTCGCGGAACTGGCCCACCGTGTACGCGTCGAGCTCGCCCATAGGGCGGCACAAGGTGTAGTCGGCGGTCTCCTCAACGTGGATCTCGAGCACGAACCCTCCAGGGTTGGGTGCCATCCCGGCGCATCGTAGTCAAGCCGCGTGCCGGCCGAGCCACGACTCGGCCCAACTCGTACTTTGGGTCAATCCAGCCGACGGTCCGTGAGGCGATCGAGGGACCGCACTGACGGGGGTGGCTTGGGCCGGTGGCGCCTGGCGCGGTAGCGTCCACCCGATGTCATCCGTGCTGCTCGCCACCGATGCCGACTGGATCTACGACGAGGTCGAGGCGGCCATCGCCGGCGACGGCATCTCGGTGTACCGGGTGCGGGCCGGCGTCGATGTGCTGCCCGCCATCAACAGGGTCGAACCTGACCTGGTGATCCTCGATCTGCAGATCGGCAACATGGGCGGCATGGCCTCGTGCATGACGATCCGTCAGGAAGAGGGCATGGGCCGCATCCCCATCACCGCGGTGATGATGTTGCTCGACCGGGCCGCCGACACCTTTCTAGCCCATCGGGCCGATGCTGACGGCTGGCTGATCAAGCCGCTCGACTCGTTCCGGTTGCGCCGGGCCGCCATCACCCTGCTCGACGGCGAGTCGTTCTTCGAGGGTGTGAATCCTGCGACCGACCTGGCCGAAGGCGAAGTCATCGAGGCCTGAGCCAGTCGGCAGACATCGCATTGCGAGCGGCCCGGTCCCGTCGGGTACGCTCATCTGCCTTACGGGCTGTAGCGCAGCTTGGTAGCGCGCTTCGTTCGGGACGAAGAGGTCGTGGGTTCGAATCCCGCCAGCCCGACCCGTGCGCGAACCCCCAGGCCACCAGCCTGGGGGTTCTTCGCGTCTACGCTCACTGCGCTCACCAGACCGGAAGGGACCCGCCGATGGCCGCCATCAACGAACTCGTCGAGGTCAACCGGGCCTCGC